>JAJSZW010000043.1 GCA_030262895.1 Deltaproteobacteria bacterium
GTTAACCTTGTATTAGAGGTGGAGATGGTTTAGGTAGATAGGCTGAAGGCTGAAGGTAGAAGGTGGAAGGGAGCTTCAGCCTTCAGTCTATCTACCTAAAAAGTATTTAACAAAATCGAAAAGGAGATAAAATGTATACTGCAATTGCAATAATAATGCTTGTTGTTTTTTTCCTGACCTCGGCAATACGGATATTGAATGAGTATGAACGCGGGGTGATATTCAGGCTGGGGCGTGTAATAAAGGCAAAAGGACCGGGGCTGATAATACTGATTCCGCTTATTGATAAAATGCTGAAAGTCAGCATGCGCCTTGTGGCCATGGATGTAGATCCTCAGGATGTTATTACAAAGGATAATGTTTCTGTAAAGGTGAATGCGGTCATCTATTTCAGGGTAATTGATCCGACAAAAGCCATAGTTGAGGTTGAAAACTACAATTATGCAATGTCTCAACTTGCACAGACAACCTTAAGAAGTGTGTGCGGTCAGGCAGAGCTGGATGAACTTTTATCAGCAAGGGAAAAAATAAATTCGCAATTACAGGAAATACTCGATACTCATACAGATCCATGGGGAATAAAGGTTGCAACAGTTGAGCTTAAACACATTGATCTGCCTCAGGAAATGCAAAGGTCAATGGCCAAACAGGCTGAAGCTGAGAGAGAACGTCGTGCGAAAGTTATCAATGCTGACGGCGAATATCAGGCAGCAACAAAGCTTTCTGAGGCAGCGCAAATAATTGAAAAAAACCCTATGGCTTTACAACTGAGATATCTCCAGACAATGCGGGAGATGTCGGCAGAGCAAAATTCGACAGTCATATTCCCATTTCCCATGGATCTTTTCAGGCCGCTGTTGAAACTTATGGGTAATGGAGAAAGCGGGGAGCAGGGGTTAGAAAACAGGGATTAGGGATCAGGGGTCGGGGATTAGATAAAATAGGTTAAATGACATTATAACATATTAAAATGACACCTTGGGGAGATAATTATGCCTACAACCGTTTCAACTTTACTTGGGAGTGAATTAGAAAGCATACACATTAAAAATCCACTTGATATTATTAAAATAAGTCAAAACGGATTAACAAAAGGGGCATTAAGCCGTATAGGAAAAGTTTTGGCTCTTACCCAAAAAGACCTTGCAGAATTAACGGCAACATCTTTAAGAACATTCCAGAGATATGAAAACGATAAAAAGTTAAATCCCATTGTATCAGAGAGTATGATTCAACTTACTGAAATAATCCGCCTTGGATTCGATGTGTTTGAAGATCGTGATACTTTCATAAAATGGTTAAATACAGCCAATAAAGCGCTGGGGCAAAGAAAACCGATTGAATTGCTGAAATTCAGAACTGGAAACGATTTGGTTCGTAATCTTTTAGGCCAGATACAATATGGTATCGTAGCCTGATGAACGTATACCGTATCGGAAAGAAGAAATACATAAAGGACTTATCCGGCCAAGGAGCTTGTTTTTATGGCGGACGATGGAATTACTCTGGATATCGAGTTCTATATGCCTCCGAATCTATACCGCTGGCAATTTTAGAGTATATTACTAAAACAGGAGCTGTTGAAGAAGAACTTATAAATCTGAGTATAGCTTATATAAAAGTCAAAGATGACGTAAGTTTTTCAACTATAAAGATCGAGGATTTACCTGAGGACTGGAATGCATATCCTGTTCCCGAAGATTTGAAGAAAATTGGGACTGACTGGATAATTTCAGCCCAAAGCCTGATTTTGAAGGTGCCGGCAGTTAGTGCGCCTGATTCTTATAATATTCTAATAAATCCAGTTTATCCAGAATTTAAAAAGGTAAATTTATTAAAAGTATCAGAATATCAACCTGCTCTAAGATTGAGAAAGAAAAAATAATCACACAGCACACACCAACAGGATATGAAACGCATATTTTCATGGGCGTCCCTCTGGACAGTCTTGGGCGTCCCTCTGGACAGTCTTGGGCGTCCCTCTGGACAGTCTGGGCGTCCCTCTGGACAGTCCCTCTGGACATGGGCGTCCCTCTGGACTCTGGACCACTTTGAGAAAGATGAAGATTAGTCCAACAAGACAAATCCAGTAGAAGATTTGACACCATAGTCCTTGTACATAACCTTGAGGTCTTTAGATTAAACAGAAAATATGACATTTCCTGTAATCACAATAAAAAGTTACGATAAACTTGAACAGCTGGGAACCAAATCAAAATTTTGGTTTTATGACGATAGTGACAATGTTATTAAACTATTCAAGATTGGTAGGCCGGGAACAGGGGAAAATTGGTCGGAAAAAGCAAGCAGCGAATTGGCAAAACTTCTAGGATTACCATGTGCGTCATATGAATTTGCTGTTTGGGAAGACGCACAAGGAGTAGTGTCTCCAATTTTTGTGCCAGAGAATGGACGGCTTATTCATGGAAACGAATTATTAGCCAAAATCGTCGATCATTACCCAACAACAAAATCGTACAAAATAAGAGAATATAAGTTAACAACAGTGTTGGCAAGCCTGAAGGCATTGAAAAATAATGTTTCTTTACCAATTGGATATTATGGGAGTGATACTATAAAAAATGTGAGTGATCTGTTTGTTGGATATCTCATGTTTGATTGTTGGATTTCAAATCCTGATCGACATCACGAAAATTGGGGGTTAGTTTTTGACGGCGAACAAAAATCAGTCCACTTGGCCCCAACATATGATCATGCTTCAGGTTTAGGTTGCAGAGTATCAGATGAGGAATGTAATAAACGGTTAACTACGAAGGATACGCGTTATTCTGTCAGTGCCTTTGTTGCGAGAACTAAATCAGCATTCTTTGGACAAGGCATGAAGCAACTCAAAATAATCGGTGCATTTGAAGTTGCAGCTAAATTTAATAAGTTAGCGGGGAATTATTGGGTTGAGCAATTAAATAATATAGAAACGGAGAATATAGTACAGATTTTCCATAAAATACCTAACCACCTGATTAGTAAATCATCAATTAACTTTGCAGTTAAAATGCTACATGAAAATAAAAACCGATTACTCGAAACCATAGGACATATTAATAATGACTCATAAGCTTATCTTAGCATGGAGGTGCCTTCGCACTAGTGAATGGGTCCCTGTTGGCAAATTAACACAGGAATCAAGTAAGTACATTTTTGAATATACTCTGGGTGCATCAAAGGCTGTGGATGATGGGTCTTTCATTCCTTTTGGGCGAATGCGTGACCTGCACAAGGTCTACGAATCAAGCGAATTGTTTCCAATTTTTCAAAACAGATTGTTACAGAAATCAAGGCCCGAATATGACGATTATGTAGACTGGCTGGATCTCAACAAGAACACACTTTCACCATTAGAGGAACTTGCGCGCTCTGGAGGCATTCGCGCAACTGACACCTTACAGCTTTTCCCTATTCCACAGAAACGACATCATATGTATGAGGTTAAGTTTTTTAGTCACGGAATTAGACACTTACCTCCATATTATATTGAAAGGGTTAATCACCTCAACCGAGGGAGTAAATTGTATTTAATGAAGGATGTCCAAAATGAATATGACCCATTTGCCTTAGTCTTGCGAACTGCAGACCCTGTAGAAATTATTGGCTACGCTCCTATGTTTTTCTCACAAGATTTATGCGAACTACTTAACATTAATGGCCCCGATAAGGTTTCTGTTTCTGTTGAGAAAGTTAATTTAAAGTCACCCTTACAGTTCAAACTGTTATGTAAATTCAGCACTTCTTGGCCTAATGATTTCGTTCCATTTCAGCAAGAACTGTTTAAGCCAACACAAAAAAGGTAACAAAACTCTGCGTCTGATTCCTTGTCGAAAAGATCAAATTTGGGGTCACCCATTAAAGGGCTTGTCAAGAGAAAAAACACCTTTCCCTACAAAAAAAACATTTTTTTTTCGCTTGTCCTCTTACTTTCGCACCAGCACAGCCTCGCTTTATTGTCACCTTTTTTTCGCTCCCGTTATTTCTTTCATATAGGTTCGTGATCAGCATTTTACTGATCCACACCAGTCACCCATCCGGATCAAGACAATTGTGCTTTAAGCGCAATGCTTAACGCACGGCCCCTGGTCCATTCGGACCCCAGAAAATCTTCGGTGCCATGCCGTGTTCAATTGGATGTTTTACAAATCTTGGAGCAATGGGGTCTACTGTTGACCCATAAGTAAGAGCGATGGGGTCTTCATTCTTCAAGTCCCGGGTTTACTTTGTCGAGAATGAAGCCCCACCTTATTATAAAGAAAATATTGCGTTAATATACAGAATTTTTTCTGCTTAATACAATTCGTTAGGCTAATAAAATGAGTACTTCACCTGGTTATCTCTATAAATACCGAACTTATAATGCCTATTCGTTGGCGTGTCTGGCAAATCAAACAATATGGCTCGCAAAGCCAAAGTCATTTAACGACCCCCTTTGATTGTGCTATCACTCTCCATCAATCCCACGGCATTAAAGTCCGTTTGGAAAGCGGCGAAGTTGGGCGGGTGAAGGAAATATGCGTCTGAACCCTGAGCTCAAAGTTGGTGTGGGCGGTTATCTTATCGTTCCTGAATCGTTTATTAAAACCCCATCAAACCTGATCAAAATATCGGAACTGGACGAAATTCTTGTGTTAAGAAGATTTGAAAACACTTCTTCTACAAAACTTGAGATCCAAACAGTTTTGTGGGCTTTGGAAGAATTGTGTTGAAGGGCTTTTGCCAAGAAGAGCCCGGCTGGAAAGCAACTGTTTCCATCAGATCAGTAGAGAAACTCACGTGCAAAACCAGTAACGGAGGTACGAAGCTGGTTGAACAAGATGAAAGGACTCTGGCGCTATTTTTCACTGCCCTTCGAAGACTGCAGAAAGACAATGAAAAAATCACAAAAACGCGCCAGCCGGATCAGTACCTGGAGCGGGTAAATTTGTTTTTCGAGACGGAAGCGCAATTGCGCCGGCCGAAGGCCGATCTTTCGGCCTGAAATGCTTTTTTTCAGGAGATATGCAGGTCCGGTTTTCCCTTGCGGCGCCTGATGACCTTGACACCACTGGATATTTTTTTGGTGAGTTGATTTTCGTTTTTGTCATGGTCGTTTTGTGCAAAAAGCTGGAACAGCCTTGCTTCAATTTTTTTTCGTTTGCTCTCTTCCATTAATCTTCTAATCTTTCTTCTTTTTGGGTGGATTGTTTTTCTAATAACTGGTTGCCGCCCTAATTCAGCGAACCGGTTAAGTGCTCGCATAAATGCCAGATGGCCTTTTCTGCGAATCTGGTTATCTCTTCCGGTCACATATTGATACTCGTTTTTACGTATGTGAAATAAAAAATGGGGATTTAAACCGGATAATGGATACCGCTCGATGCGGGGATAACGATATTCCCGTTAAGGAAAGTTAAATTACTTCCCATGGCTATCCTATTTAACTGTGCTTGGCAAGTTTAAAATGCACTTTTTTTGACCCGTTTGATCGGGCGACAACCTATATGACCAAAAAATTGCATCTATTCAAATAGTTACCATTTTAAAAAATTATACTTGCGGGACGTACATTACGTTTATAAGTTGACAGGGTACTTGAACTATGATATCCGGTTTGCACGCCAATCAAGAAGTTTGCATGCCACGCTAATCAAGAATAGATGCGCCGGGTGCGGCTAGCAGTTTGCTCTGTAATTACTCGTTAAAAGCTTAGCAGTAGCTTATAAACTAATGTACGAAAGCCCTATCGCGCCAAATTTTCAAGCCTTTCTCCATTGTACTTCCAAATGGTGTTACCGCTATACACGCCAAATCCGCTGTGACATCAATTCATCATATTTTTGATCACTGTGCCATTGATTTTACCCTCGACTTTAATTAATACCTAAGTTGAGCAATTTTTGGCTCGATCTGCACTGATCTCTTGCGCATCAAGGATTCTCGAAAATTCTCGATATATCCACGGGTATGCCTGCGGTTTTCGCAAACCCTTATGCATCAAGATCTCAGCACATTTCTTCCCCAAAAATCGCTCAACTTAGTTAATAGAGGATTACAAAATACTTTATGGAATTGTTTGTGAGTAGTGAACTGTGATTATAAAATTTTTTAAATGGAGCTTTATTGGTGTAGGCGCGGTCATTGCTGTTTTCTTGTTTTTATTAATAGGTGTAAGGCTTTACCTTAATACAGACAGGGCTCAGCAACAGCTTCAGGCAAAGGTTAATCAGGCCATTCCCGGTACAATAACGTGGTCCAAAAGCCGCCTTTCGGTTTGGAGGGGTGAGGTTGAATTGCACAACGTGCTGCTCAGCGCGCCCACAAATGATAAATTGGTTGAATTGAACCGTCTTTTCCTGCGTATATCCTGGAATCGACTGCTCAAAGGGGAATTATGCGTTAATAATTTGTTTTTTGAAACTCCCCGGATATATTTGAAGACCGATCGACTGGGAAACCTTAATCTCGTGCAGGCGCTTTCTCCCCCTGAAAACACTGAATCAAAGCCCATGGATTCAGGTCTTCCGTTTAATGTGGTGATCCGGGAGCTGAACGTGCTGAACGGTTTTTTCCAATACCAACCAGCAGAAGATATTGCTGAGAACCAAAAGAACCGGATGGTGTTTCAAAATGTTAATCTGACCATCAGGGATTGGAATCTTTTAAAACAAAAAGCTCGCCTTGTCTGTGAAATTCATGGCGGAAATATTGCCGGGAGAAGGATTGACCGAATTAACTTAAGCTGCCATCTCAAAGACAGATGCCTGACCATTAATGACTTGAACCTATATACATGCGCGGGTAGATTTGACCTGAACGGCGATGTGGACTTTAAATTGGATGCTATATCCTATGAACTGTTCATGCGTCAGGAAGGCACATTGCTCGATACTGTGTCCTTCAAGGGATCAAGCTTAAAAGGATCCATAAACTCTTTAATTAAGCTTAAGGGAACGGGTATTAATCCAAAGACGCTCACCGCTGAAACCTCCCTGGAACTATTTGCAAGCAAATTGTCAGCCGGGGAGGCATTTTCACCCGTTGACGTATACATAAACGCACAGGCAAGCATGGAAAAGGGGCATGTTAGGATTCAGCAGTTTGACGCCCAGGCAGGCAGGAGTAACCTTAAGGTTACCGGCGATTATGACATTTCTTCCCTTAAGGTCGCGGCTGATTTTAAATTGGAGTCCCCCGACCTGACTGAAGTACTGTCACCGTTAGGAATGAACGCATTTGGGAAGATGAATATTCAGGGTAACGCATGCGGAACGGTCACTGCGCCGATTGTGGTTGCACAATTACAGGGGGAAAATTTAGGATTTGAGCGGGTGAAGATCGGCAATGCAAATGCAAAAATCCAATTTTCCGAAGGCATGCTTTCCCTGGATCATGGAAAAATTCGCAACCACAATTCATTGCTCGATATTTCCGGCACCGTCCGGATACGTGATCCCATAACGCGTGATATTTTGAAAAATCCTGGTTTAGACATAACAGTGAGGGGAGATGCGCTGTTTATAGAAGATTTTATCGAGGGGATGAAGGGCAAATTCCTTTTGAACGGCCATATCTTTGGGAACACAGCACACCCCCGGGGCAACTTGAATCTTAAAGGAGAATATATCGACTTCTACACCCAGAAAGTTCAGGGTGTTCACCTAATATCAGAGCTCGACGGTGATCGATTCAATTTGGACCCTTTTGAGTTCGTGATTGCGCCTGGTGAGAAAATCCTGGCCCATGGTTGGATTTCTTTAAATAAAAATTACCACTTACGACTTTCCTCCGGGGGCATTTCCCTTAAAAACCTAACGCCGCTTCAGTTGGGAGACTGTGATACCGGTAAGATTTCCTTTATGTTCCAGGGACAGGGGGGCTTTGAAAATCCTCAGATCAAAGGCGAGGTGGTTCTAAATGAGTTGCGATTCTATAACCAGCCGCTGCAAGACGAACGGTTCCAAATCGAAGTTAAGGACCGTATGGCATATATTTCAGGGGGTCGGAACTTTGCCTTGGATGCAACTTACCATTTGCAGACCCACGCTTTTTCAGCATCCGCCGGGTTTGACAACACCAATTTGACCCCTTATTTAAAAATTTTCGGACAAAGCAAACTGAATGGTTTCATGACCGGAAAAATCCAAGTCAATGGCAATGCCAAGACACCGGATCAGGTAAAAGGGTCGGCCGATATTTCTCGGATTGAGATTTTTTCGAATCAAACAGAATTGATCCGATCCCGTGACTTCAAGGCTTTTTTAAAGGATGGTGAAATCTCGATTCCCGGTGTCCGCCTGAACCTGTTTGAACAGAGTGTTATGGAAATTAAAGGCAACGGCACACTGAATGGCGACCTTGATATTAAAGCCCATGGTACCATTCCTTTGGAAATAATATCGCTTTTTACAGATGTTTTCCCCAATGCCGTCGGTGAAGTGCGCCTTTCTCTCGGCGTGAACGGAAACCTGTCGCAGCCGGACTTGCGTGCTGATGCTGAAATTATAAATTGCGGCATGACGGTTCCCGGCCTTTTACAACGGATGCACAACCTGAACGGCAGTATTTATGTAACCCCCGAAGCCATTGTTCTGGATAACATCCAGGGAATGCTGGACACCGGTAGTTTTGAACTGTTTGGCACCATTAATCTTAAGGCATATCGACCCTCACGGGTCAGGCTTAAATTAAAAGCCCATGACCTTCCTCTTATGATTCCCGACACCTTAGAAACCCGTTTGAGCGCCGAACTGGATATCAAGGGCACACCTGAAAAATCCCTCGTCTCAGGATACATTCAAATGATTGAGGGAAAGTATTATAAAAATATACGGCTGAATTTTATGGAAAGCCTTGGTAAAAAATCCCGGGAACAGGCCCTGGTAGCACCTGAAATCTCCTGGCTTTTTTTGAAAAACATGGCCATTGATATTACAACCCGTTACAGAGAACCTTTTGTAATAGATAATAATATGGCCTTATTGGCCATCAAGCCTGATCTTCGCATATATGGATCTGTGAATCATCCTCTGATCAGCGGGAGAGCCCAAGTAGAATCCGGAACCGTCTATTTCCAAAAAAAGGAGTTTAATGTCAAAAGAGGTGTCTTTGATTTTATCAACCCGTATAAAATTGAGCCGACCATTGATGTGCTAAGCGAAATAATAGTTCGGGAATGGACCGTTTTTTTGAGCATCTCCGGAACACCGGACAATCTTAAGTTTAATTTTTCTTCCAACCCATCAGAAAGAGAGGAGGATATTCTTTCTTTGTTGATAACCGGGAAAACAACACGGGAACTGATCGCAGGAGAAGGCGGTTTATCCCTGTCTCCGGGACAAATACTGGCCGATGTTCTTGCTGAAACCGTTCAAGAACAAATCAAGGATGCCACCGGTCTGGATGTTGTAGAGCTGGAATATAAAGAAGGCGGAGAAGCTGAGGCGTCGGATGAGGTAAAAGTAACTGTCGGCAAAGAGTTTTCCCGAAGAATAACGATCAAATACAGCATGCAGACAAAAAAAGCCAAGGTCATCCAGCAAATTATCACGGAATATAAATTTCTTGAGAAATTGTTAATGAACACCTTCCATGATACGGAGGGACATTATGGCGGCGGGCTTCAATTCAGAATTGAATTTCGATAGAGAAAGATAACTTCAGATGACCCAGTTCAAACAGAAAGACTGGATAAAACTATCCGCAGTGTTGTGGATTCTAATGGTGTGCTTTGCCAAAGACCCTGCATATGCTCAGAGCACGGGATCTGAATCAGACCGTGGAGAAAAACAATTTTCCCTTGGTTTTCAAGTAACGCCCTACCTTCGAATTAAAGATATTAAAATCAGCGGCGCCTTTCCCCTGTTGGAACGAGAAATTCTCAACGCCATGCAGTTGTATCCGGGAGATGTATATCATCCAAAAACGTTTTCCGGCAAAGAGGCCGTCATTGCCGAGGTTTTCAAGAATGAAGGTTACATCGCTCCGGTTGTTAATTTAGACGCTGCAGAAGATCCGACTGACGAAAATTTTGTGGTTTATGTCACTATCGACAAGGGGAATTTTTTTCATATCCGGCGCTTTGAAATCACGGGAAACCGGGCTTTTTCAACCACGCGCCTTAAATTGCGGATCAAAACTTGTAAATCGTGGCTGACTCCGGATTTCATGAGGCGTTTTAAGAAAAAAGTATTTAATAAAGATATTCAAAACCTCATTCGGTTTTACCGGAGAAAAGGATATCCGGAGATTGTCGTGAACTCCGATGTTAACAAAGATGCTAAAACTCAAAATGCTTCTATTTTTGTAACTATTGATGAAGGACCCAGGTATGACATTGAATTTCAGGGCAATAAGGAGTTTTGGGATGTTACGCTTAAAAAAGATCTAACCCTGTTTAAGGAGGGCAACAAGAAGGATTTTGGTCTAAGAAAGAGTATCCGCAAAATAAAGAAACGTTACCGTAACGCCGGATATAAGGATTGTCGGATAGAGATGAAACCTGAAAGAAAACAAGAATCCGGCATGCCGGTGCGTAACATCCGCCTGCTTATTCATGAGGGGCCGCAATATGTTGTAAATTCCGTCAACCTTACCGGAAATTATGCGTTTGATTCAAAAAAGATCAAAAAACAAATATTGACCGGAACTCCGGGGATTATTGCAAACGGTGCGTGGGTTCAGGAAACTCTGGAAGAGGACAAACTTGCCGTTACGTCTCTGTATCTCAAGCAAGGATATATGAATACCGTGGTGAAAGATGAAATAAAATCGCATAAGGACATTAAAGAAAACACAACGTATGTAAACATCACGCTGGACATCAAGGAGGGGGTTCAGACGCAGGTAACGGCCGTAACGATCCATGGATTGAATGTGCTATCATACTCCGAGGCCATTGAAGCAATCACTTTGAAAAAAGGATCCGCTTTCCGAAACTATATGATTCGCAGTGATGAAAATACGCTGTCTTCCCTGATTTCTGAAAAGGGATACCCTCACGTCACGGTAAAGGGTACTGCGGTCATCAGCAAGGACAATACCCAAGCGGCAGCAATTTATGAGGTTGATGAAGGACCTTTTGTTAGAATGGGCCAGGTGGCTTACACTGGAAATTTCCTCACCAAAGGACGAGTTATCGAAAATGAACTTGAGCTCAATCCAGGAGAACCGTTTTCGCTGAATAAATTTTTGGAATCTCAACGCAATATCCGCGATATCAATGCCTTTGACTCGGTACGTTTTAAAACTTACGGCTTAAAGGAAAAGGAAGATAAAGTGAATTTGCTTCTGGAATTGGAAGAGAAAAAGCCTTATTATATTCAATTGGGCGGAGGGTATGACACAGAAAGAGAATTTTACGCCGACATTCTGGCCGGTGACCGCAACCTTTTTGGATTAAACAAAGAAATTTGGACCCGTACAGAAATCAGCCGGATAGGGTACCGGGGTGATTTGGGCATGGTTGAACCCAAGTTTATGGGAACTAGAATCAAGTCATCAATAAACATGTTTAGTGAAAAAAGGGAGGAGTTTAACACGAATTTCGGAACCAGAGACAGTGGCATTTCAGTATCATTTAACTCCAGACTTTTTCAGAAATTTAACGCCGACCTTTCTTTTGTATATGCATATAAAAAGCAGTATCAGCGGGACTCTGAACCCATACCGGCAGGTGAAGAAGATGAATATGATCCCAGACGAATTCTAACTATAAGTCCCTCCCTTGTTTATAATTCAATGGATTCCTATATACGCCCCAGAAAGGGGATGTTTTCTTCTTTGCTTCTGGATTTTTCTAAAGGGATCAACAATTCTTTGGATAATTTTTTTAAGTATCGTCTCGAGATCCGGAAATATTATACACCCATGGAAAATCTGACATTTGCGTTGCGAGGACTTTTTGGAAATATTACCCGCTTTGATGACGGCAGCACGATTCCGGAAGACCAGCTTTTTTTTCTGGGGGGCACATCTACCGTTCGGGGATTTGATGAAAACAGACTTCGATTTGACACCACCGGCAAAGCCGTGGGAGGAAAAACTGCAATTTTGGGCAACATAGAGGCAAGAATTGACTTGGGACCTAATTTCGAGCTTTCTTTTTTTTACGACACGGGCAGCATCAAAAACGCTATTCTCGACCAAGGTTCGGATGACTTTCGTTCTTCAGTGGGTGTTGGATTGCATTATCTCACACAAATCGGTCCCATGGGGGTCTATTACGGGCACAAACTGGATAGGAAAGCTAATGAAAGTGCAGGGAGTTTTCATTTCACAATAGGGTTTAGATTTTAGTTTTCAATCAAGCCTCCTTGGACTGTCGAGTAAGTGATTTAATACTTTTTTTTCTTTAGGCTCACTTATGCGCGAGTTTCAGCCGTTCTTAAATTTAAGTGCCCGCTGCCTCTGGTTATACCTCGAAAGGCCGCAAATTACGCTTTTTCGCTGGCTATGAACACCAATAGATGTGTTGCTCAGGCTTGCAATAGCCTGCTATCCCGCACCTTCGCGCCTTGCTCTTGATGCTCATTGCTCACCGAAAAAACGCAATTTGCAACCTTACGAGGTATAATCTCATAATGAGTTTTCAAATTTCTGATATTAAAATTGCCAATTTGCCTTTATCTATTGACATAATAAAAAAAAATGGTTTATGAATTCTTTTTTTATGTTAGAAGTCATAAATTGAGACCTTTGAAAAATGTTCAATTTTGTTCAAGTTCAAGGAAGGCGAAAATTTTAACTGCAGGAATACATTGAGTATTTCGAGGCTTAAAATTTGAGTCTGACGCCGAAATTGGGCAAAAGGGGGCGTTTTGCAAAGGTCTCAATGGGTTAACATGAAATGCGGGGGCTTGACAGCCTCAGCTTGTTCTTTAACTATATTGAACTTAGGTTGAAAGGAGATCTACTGTTTATGGGTTCCAAAAAAAAGGAGGCCAAGGAAAAACCTCTGGAAAAAATGACAGCCAAGGAGCTGAGAGAGGTTGCCATTGAGATGTCTGAGATCACAGGCGTTCACGGGATGAACAAGTCTGAACTTATTAATGCGATAAAACTGGCTAAAGGGATTGAAATAGAATCCGGTAAAAAGACAGATTCAAAGGTTCGTGAAATAAAGACAAAAATCAAAGAGTTTAAGGCAAAAAGGGAAACGCTTCTTGAATCAAACGATAATAAAATGGCGGCTATTTATAAACTACGTATTATAAAGCTGAAGAAAAAAACACGCAAAGCCGCATAACTTCATTTGAAAACAAGCCACCTTCCTCTGGGGGTGGTAATTTGATTTGGTGATGAACTTTAATGAGTTCGTATAATTTGCAGAACCTGATCAAGTCTTATGTTGAATTTCTATCCTCTGAAAAAGGTTATTCAGTTAACACCTCTCGTGCTTATTTACATGATCTGAATGAATTTGCGGATTTTCTTGTACAGAGCGGAATTAGAGGTAAAAAAAAACAGCATAAAACATATGATTTTAAGGCAAATGAAGTTCGCTCCCTGATGATAAGGGGATATCTGGGATTATTATACAAGAAGAACAAAAAATCTACTATAGCACGCAAGCTTTCGGCTATTCGTTCTTTTTTCAGATATCTTATCAAGCATGGCATAATTCAGAATAACCCGGCAGAATTGATACATACGCCTAAACAGGAACAAACAATCCCTGCATATCTTACAGTTGATGATATGTTCCGTCTGCTGGATTCGATTAAGACCGATAATCGGCTGGGGCTGAGGAATCGTGCTATTTTTGAAACCCTTTATTCTACGGGGATACGTGTATCGGAACTTGCTGGAATGAATGTTTTTAATGTGGATTCTACGAGAAGTACGATCCGCGTGCTTGGGAAGGGAGACAAAGAGCGAATTGTCCCTATCGGTGATATGGCTTTAAAGGCTATAAAGGCATATAGAGATAAATTGCATAGAGAAACTGATTTGCAAATCAAGGGGGATGGGCCGCTTTTTTTAAATAAAAATAATGGCCGCCTTACTCCAAGATCAATTGCACGCATCCTGAACAAGCTGGTTGAAGAATGCAGTCTTATGGTTCCGGTTTCACCCCATGCGTTGCGACACACATTTGCAACCCATATGCTTGATGCAGGGGCGGATTTGAGAGTGGTTCAGGAACTATTAGGCCATAAAAGCCTTTCGACTACACAGAAATATACACATGTCAGTATCGACAGGCTGATGGAAACATATGACAAGACCCATCCTAGATCATAGAAGGTGATTAACATTATGAATTTTCATGGAACAACTATTCTTGCTGTTAGGCATAATGGGAAACTGGCAGTTGCCGGCGATGGCCAGGTTACCATGAATAATACCATTGTAAAACATCATGCCAAAAAGGTCAGAAGGATCTATAATGACAGGATAATTGTAGGATTTGCCGGCGCTACCGCCGATGCTTTGAATTTGTCTGAGCGCCTTGAAGCAAAGCTGGAACGTTACAACGGGAATTTGACGCGAAGTGCGGTTGAACTGGCCAGGGACTGGCGTACCGACAAGTATTTAAGGCGCCTTGAGGCGATAATGATAGCGGCGGATGAAACAAATATGTTTCTTATCTCAGGCAATGGAGATGTTATAGAGCCGGATGAAGGTGTTATGGGTATAGGATCCGGCGGCACAAGTGCTCTGGCGGCGGCAACCGCACTCATAAAATACTCAGGCCTTGATGCAAGGAGTATTGTGGAAGAGGCGATGAAAATAGCGGCATCCATTTGTGTATTTACAAATGATTCTTTTACGATAGAAGAAATTTAAGGAACAAAAAGTCGATATGAGAGATCTAAAACCATCAGAAATAGTTAAAGAACTTGATAAATATATTATTGGTCAGAACAAAGGCAAGCGTTCTGTTGCGATTGCTTTAAGGAACCGCTGGCGAAGGCAGCAGGTTCCGGAAGACATTCGTGAAGAAATCATGCCGAAAAACATTATATTGATTGGCCCTACCGGGGTAGGAAAAACCGAAATCGCAAGGCGATTGTCTATTTTGACTGACTCTCCGTTCGTAAAGGTTGAAGCTTCCAAGTTTACCGAAGTCGGATATGTGGGCAGGGATGTTGAGTCGATGATAAGGGATCTTCTTGAACTAACTGTAAACAGGCTAAAATCAAGAGAAAAGGAAGCTGTTAAGGAAAAGGCATGGCAGATTGCCGAAGAAAAAATGCTTGACCTGCTTCTTCCAAAGCCAAACGTTCAGCAGGTCCAGAAGGACGAAGATTTAAAAGAAATACCCTTTGAGCTTGTAACCGGTAATGGAGATGAAACTTCTTCCACAAGGGGAAAGCTTCGCGCCATGCTTCGTGAAGGAAAACTTGACAACAGATTTGTGGACCTTGATGTTTCAGAAAGAGCCATGCCTGTTGTGGAAATTTTTTCAAACATGGGGATGGAAGAAATGGGCGTCAATTTTAAAGACATGTTAGGTGGAATGATGCCCAAGAGTAAAAAGAGTAGAAAAGTTAAAGTGTCTGAAGCCATGGAAATTCTTGCCCAGGAAGAGGCCCAGGCCCTTGTGGATATGGATAAAGTTATAAGCAGGGCGATTGAGAAGGTTGAGCAGTCGGGGATAATTTTTCTCGATGAAATAGATAAAATTGTCGGGAAGAACGGCGGACATGGGCCGGATGTGTCCAGGGAGGGGGTTCAGCGAGATCTTCTTCCTATTGTTGAGGGGAGTACAGTTACCACCAAGTACGGTTCGGTTAAAACAGATCACGTCCTTTTTATAGCATCCGGAGCCTTTCACACAATCAAACCCTCTGATATGATACCGGAACTTCAGGGGAGATTTCCCATTCGGGTGGAGCTTGACTCTCTTGGAAAAGAAGATTTTGTAAGGATACTGACCGAACCTAAGAACGCTCTGCTTCTTCAGTATATTGAGCTTTTAAAGACCGAAGATGTTGATGTTGTCTTTGAGGACAATGCTGTTGATGAAATAGCGCGAATTGCTGAAGAGGTTAACAATCTTACTGAGAACATAGGAGCAAGAAGACTTCATACGCTCATGGAATGTATGCTCGAAGACATTCTTTTTAGCGCTTCAGACATTAAAGAATCTAAAGATAGAAAAATAGTAATTGACGGGCAGTATGTGGTAGACAAATTAAAGGATATCAAAGACGACGAGGATCTTAGAAGATACATACTATGACTCCAAATGTGGCTGACATACTTATTGAAGCGCTGCCCTATATAAGACGTTTTTATGGGATGACCATCGTTATCAAATATGGCGGACATGCCATGGTTGATGAGCAGTTAAAGGAAGATTTTGCACGGGACATAACTTTGCTGAAATTCGTTGGGCTGAATCCGGTTGTTGTTCATGGTGGAGGGCCGCAAATCAATCTGGTGCTTGAGCAGATGGGCATACGTTCTAAGTTTGTCAGGGGTATGCGTCTTACGGATGAAGCTACAATGGATGTTGTAGAAATGGTCCTCGGCGGTAAGGTGAACAAGGAAATCGTTGCTCAAATAAATAGGCAGGGCGGTAAGGCCGTGGGCTTGAGCGGTAAAGACGGGGGGCTTATATCAGCAAAAAAGCTGCATATCATATATCAGGAGGATATGGATAAACCACCTGAGATAATTGATCCCGGCATGGTTGGAGATGTTACTAAGATAGATCCGGATATCATAAATACAATGACGGTAAAGGGTTTTATCCCAATTATTGCGCCGGTTGGCGTGGGTGATTCGGGTGAAACATACAATATAAATGCAGACATTGTGGCAAGCAGAATCGCAATCGCTCTTTCTGCAGGACGTCTGGTATTTCTTACTGACGTTGATGGAGTCTTAGACCTTGAGGGCGCCTTAATATCTTCAATTGATACGGAAAAAATCAGTAAGATGGTTGAGGATAAAGCAATTTCAGGGGGAATGATTCCAAAGATCGAGTGCGCTCTCAGCGCACTTAATAATAATGTTAAAAAGGCTCATATTATAAATGGATGCAAGCGTCATGCTTTGCTGCTGGAGCTTTTTACTGATAAGGGAATTGGGACTGAAGTTACGACATGAAACCTGTAAAAAGCGAAATAATAGATAAGGCAGATAAAGTAATAGCAAGAACTTACAATAGATTTCCCATCGTTATAACAAAAGGGAGAGGATGTACCCTTTGGGATTCAGATGGGCGAGCTTATACGGATTTTGTTGCGGGAATTGCGGTATGCAACCTCGGGCATGCGCATCCGAGAGTTACGAAAGCCCTTTCAAAACAGGCTGAAATACTTTTTCATGTTTCTAACCTTTATTATACAGTACCCCAGACAGAGCTTGCATCATGGCTCGTTAACAACAGTTTTGCGGACAAAGTTTTTTTCTGCAACAGCGGAGCTGAAGCGAATGAAGCGGCTATAAAGCTGGTGAGAAAATATTTCAATGATAAAGGTGAAGAAGGCCGATGCAGGATAATAGCCATGGAAAAATCTTTTCACGGCCGCACTATGGCAACTCTCTCCGCCACAGGCCAGGAAAAGATGCGCAAGGGATTTGAGCCGGTACTTAATGGTTTTGATTTTGTTCCGTTCAATGATATTGAGGCGTTGGGGAGCAAGATCGACCGTTCAACATGTGCTGTTTTAATTGAACCGATCCAGGGAGAGGGGGGTGTTCGCTGCCCTGCTCCCGAATATCTTAAAGGCGTTAGACAGATTTGTGATGAAACAGGAACTCTTCTAATTTTTGATGAAATCCAGACAGGGCTGGGCCGTACCGGTAAACTTTTTGCCTATGAGAATTTCGGTATAGAACCCGATGTAATGACTCTGGCAAAGGCCCTTGCCAATGGATTGCCAATAGGCGCTATGCTGACTAAAGAACATATCGCTGAAGCGTTTGTGCCTGGTTCACATGCCTCAACTTTTGGAGGAACACCGGTTGTTACAGCAGCTTCACTTGAAGTTGTTAAGATCCTTATTGAAGAAAATATTATAGATTACGGCCGAAAGATTGGAGAATATTTCAAGCAAAAGCTTTTCCGGCTGAAAGACAGACATGAATCAATTATTGATGTTCGCGGGATAGGCCTTTTGCTTGCCATGAAGGTAAAAGTTGATGGGGATAAGGTCGTGAAAGCGTGCATGGATAAGGGTTTTTTAATCAACTGCATTCAGGGTAATATTTTACGTTTTATTCCCCCTCTTATCATAGGAAAAGAGGAAATTGACTCTCTGGCGGCATGCTTAGATGAGTTATTTGACAGGTTGGATTGATGAACTCGTAAAAAATTAAATTTAGACGGCAAAGTAAAAAACGTAACTGTTTACGGTTCACGGTTCACGGTTTTTTAATGAACTATGCAACGTCTGAAACATGTTAATGGTAAACGGTTACTTTGGTAATTTGGATTGAGAGGTCGCATCACTATGAACAAAGATATACTAACTCTTTTAGATCTTGAAAGGGAGGATTTTGAACTATTTTTCAAGCGAGCCTTAGAATTGAAAAAAAATCAAAGGAAGAACATTAAAAAAAGACCTCTTGCAGGAAAAACACTTGGGCTTATCTTCGACAAACCATCGACCCGTACACGCCTTTCCTTTGAAGTGGCAATGATTCAGCTAGGCGGCGCTTCAATTTTTATAAGCTCAAAGGACACCCAGATGGTTCGAAATGAACCTGTTAGAGATACTGCCAGAGTCCTCTCGAGATATTTGGATGCTCTTGCCATTAGAACTTATTCTCAGGATCTTTTGAAAGAGTTTGCAGAGTTCTCTACCATTCCGGTTATTAATGCTTTGACTGACTTGTACCATCCATGCCAGGTTTTAAGCGATTTAATGACGGTAATAGAACACAAAGGAGGTTATGAGGGCCTGAAGATAACCTGGGTTGGGGACGGAAATAATGTATCCCACTCATGGATAAATGCCGCAGCCGTGCTTGGCTTAAACCTTGTGCTTGCATGTCCCGAAGGATACTATCCTGATACTGATATATTAGAGACAGCTCGTGAGAGAGGACGCGGCAGCATTATAGTAACTTCAGATTCTGTTGAGGCAGTAAAACATGCTGATGTGATTTATACTGATGTATGGGCCAGCATGGGACAGGAGAGTGAGCACAGTACAAGAAAACGTGTTTTCGAACCTTTTCAGGTTGATAAAGGGCTTTTAAAAAATGCTTCAAAAGATGTTATTATAATGCACTGCCTTCCGGTTCACAGAGGTGAAGAGATGAGCGAAGAAGTTCTGGAGTGCCCAAATTCCGTTGTCTGGGATCAGTCTGAGAATAAACTTCATATGCATAAGGCTATACTGGAAGTTTTGATAAAATAGGGCATGGTTCTTAATAAAAATGAACATCGAACATCGAACGTCCAACTTCGAATTTTGAATAATGTATTCTGCCAATTTATAAAGTGGAGCGAAGCGATTTCATCATTCGATGTTCAACGTTGGATGTTCGATGTTCGACGTTCATCTTTTTAGCGACTATGGCATGCATAGTTGTCTGTTGGCTAAAGATAGAACCAAGCTTATAAAATAAATTCAAGGAGTTTATTTTGCAGGAAAAAATTAAAAAAGTTGTTTTAGCCTATTCAGGCGGCCTTGATACATCTGTAATTTTAAAATGGCTGATTGAAACTTATAAATGTGATGTGGTTGCATTTTCGGCTGATATAGGTCAGGAAGAAGAGCTTGATGATATAGAAGAAAAGGCCTTAAAGACCGGTGCGGTTAAGGTTTACATAGATGACCTTAAGGAGACGTTTGTTGCTGATTATGTGTTTCCGGCATTTCGTGCAAATGCAATATATGAGGGCCAATATCTTTTGGGGACATCTCTTGCCAGGCCTCTTATAGCAAAGCGTCAGATGGAAATTGCGAAAATCGAGGGGGCTGATGCTGTAAGCCATGGTGCAACCGGCAAGGGAAATGACCAGGTCAGGTTTGAGCTAAGTTACCTGGCGCTGGATCCTCATATTCATATTATTGCTCCGTGGCGTGAATGGGAGCTTAACTCCAGAACTTCTCTTATGGAGTTTGCTGGAAAACATAGTATAAAGGTGCCGGTAACGCCCGCAAAGCCATACAGCACCGACAGGAACCTGCTTCACATTAGTTACGAAGGAGGTGTCCTTGAAGATCCTTGGAAAGAACCGCCTGAGGATATGTTTACCCTGACAGTTTCTCCCATGAATGCGCCTGATAAACCAGAGGTAATAGAAATAACATTTATACAGGGCGATCCTGTGGCCATAAATGATATTAATATGTCTCCTGCCAATCTTCTCAAGGAGCTTAACAGGCTGGGGGGACGTCATGGCATAGGAAGAGCGGATATTGTTGAAAACCGTTTTGTCGGCATGAAATCCCGTGGTGTCTATGAAACTCCCGGCGGCACTATTTTGAGGCTTGCACATATGGCTGTCGAGTCGATTACCATGGACAGAGAAGTAATGCATCTTCGGGACTCACTTATACCCAAATATTCTGAGATAATCTATAATGGTTTCTGGTTTTCACCTGAGATGAAGCTCCTACAGAATATGATAGACATGACACAGAAAAATGTTTCCGGAGTTGTACGCGTTGAATTATATAAGGGGAACAGTCGTATACTTGGCCGTAGATCCGATGAATCTCTTTACAAAGAGGATTTTGCCACTTTTGAAGACGACACTGTATACAGCCAGAAAGACGCTGAAGGCTTTATACGCCTTAATGCGCTGAGATTGCGTATTCAGAATATGCTAAATAGTTCCTGAACGAAAAGCTATTAAATCGATTTGTTGGGTTTCGCCCTAAGTTCCTCCAAGTAATTGATTTTTGTAGGTTGGGTTGAGGCACGAAACCCAACAAAATCGAGAAGCTCAACCCAACCTACTAAATAAGCAACGAGGTTATATATGTCTGAAAAGCCCTGGGATGGAAGATTCTCCCAGAAAACAGATAGACTTGTAGAAGCATTTACATCTTCGATTAATATAGACAAACGGCTTTATTCTTATGATATTGAAGGCAGCATTGCTCATTGCAGAATGCTTGAAAGGCAGTCTATTATTACAGAGGAAGATGCTTCATTATTGATTCAGGGCCTTGGAAAGATAAAAAGGGATATAGAGAGAGGGGAATTCCTTTTTGATGACAGCCTGGAAGATATACATATGCATATAGAATCCAGGCTTCTTGAGGATATAGGAAAGGTAGCCCAGAAACTCCATACTGCCAGGAGCAGAAACGACCAGATAGCTCTTGATGTGCGTATGTATCTGAGAGACGAGACTTTAGATATTTTAAAGAATCTTATCAGCCTCAGAGAGCTAATTGTTGATTTTGCAAAAGTCCATATAGATGCTGTTCTGCCGGGCTATACTCATCTACAGAGAGCGCAGCCTGTTCTATTGTCTCACCACATGATGGCATACTATGAGATGTTTTCAAGGGATTGCGGCAGGTTCAGGGATGCATTAAAACGCATAAATATAATGCCGCTTGGCAGCGCAGCTCTTGCAGGAACAACATATCCAATTGATAGAGAATATACGGCAGAACTTCTTGGTTTCCCCGAGGTATCTGCAAACAGTATGGATTCTGTGTCTGACAGAGATTTTATAATAGAATTTTTGGCGGCTGCAAGTCTTTGCATGGTGCACCTTAGCCGGATATCCGAGGAGCTTGTTTTATGGTCATCATCAGAATTTGGTTTTATTGAGCTGCCTGATTCTTTTTCAACCGGTAGCAGCATTATGCCCCAGAAAAAGAATCCGGATGTGCCGGAGCTGGTACGCGGGAAAACCGGTCGTGTTTTTGGAGATTTAATAGCGCTTTTAAGTATTATGAAATCATTGCCCCTTGCTTATAACCGTGACATGCAGGAGGATAAGGGGCTTTTGTTTGATGCTGTTGATACATTAAAAGCTTGTGTGGAAATTTATATAAAAATGCTTCCTAATATTGAAATAAAAAAGGAAACAATGCTTGGGGCCGCCTCCAGAGGATTTTTAAATGCTACTGATATGGCAGATTATCTTGTTGCCGGGGGCATGCCATTCCGCCAGGCGCATAGCTGCATCGGCAAAATTGTAAGTTATGCTATCAATGAAAATAAAGAGCTTCATGAAATGACTTTAAAGGAGTTAAAGCCATTTTCGTCTCTTTTTAAACAAGATGTTTTTGATATTTTAACCACGAGGCAGATGATAGACAGAAGAGAATCTTCTGGTGGAACTGCCACGAAAAATGTCAAGGCCGCTATTAAGCAGGCTGAGGTGGGCATTAAGAAAGAAAGAGTAGGGAGTAAGCAGTAAGAAGGAGTAAGCAGTAGGCAATGTGGCCAGCAACCAGCAACGAGCCAAGGGTATGATGTATAATTGTTGTTGCAGAAGCATTATCGTTCAAATTTTAATAATAGTTGCTTTTTCTATTTTTTTATCCGGATGCGGCAAAAAAGCTCCCCCCAAACCACCGCGTCAGGCAGAGCCTCCTGTAGTAGATGATTTGAATTATAGTTTAGATGGAGACAATCTTAAGCTGACCTGGACTATTTCGGAAGTAAAAAGAAAGGTTAAATCTGGTTTAGGTGGTTTTTATGTTTTTAGATCCAAAAAATCAGTTTCAGTTTCAGTTTCAGAGTCTGATTGTAAAAATTGCCCGAAGATATTTAAACGAGTTGCCGATATTTCCCTTGAACATATGGGAAATTCAGGGAAAGACAGTATAAAGTATGCTGAAGTTCTTGAGAAGGGTTACAGGTACATCTACAAGGTCGTTGTTTATACAACCAACGGAGTGATGGGCGAAGACTCCAATGTGGTTGATTTTACTTATTAACAGGCTAAGCGTTTACGGTTGCCGGTTTACAGTTCACGGTTTTATGTTTTGATCAAGCGTTAACTGTAAACCGACAACCGTAAACCGTTACTCAACAGGTGGTTTATGCATCATTTTAATTACCGGGATAATGAGCTGTATTGCGAAGATGTTCCCATAAAATTGATTGCAGAAAAGGTGGGTACTCCTTTTTATTTATACAGCCATGCGACTTTGAAGCGTCATTTTCTTACATTTGATAATGCCTTTGATGGTATAGACAGGCTTGTATGTTTTTCTGCAAAAGCAAATACCAACCTGGCAGTTTTAAAACTTTTTGCAGATCTTGGAGGCGGCCTTGATATTGTTTCAGGCGGTGAGCTTTATCGTGGTTTAAAAGCCGGTATTCCCCCGGAAAAAATAGTTTATTCCGGTGTTGGAAAGCGCAAGGATGAGATTGATTATGCTCTTAGCGCGGGAATACTTATGTTTAATGTCGAGTCTCTTGAAGAACTTGAGCTTATAAACGATAGAGCGGGTTTATTAAATAAGAAAGCTCCTGTTGCCATTAGAGTCAACCCTGATGTTGATCCGAAGACCCATCCTTATATTTCGACCGGACTTGAGAAAAACAAGTTTGGAATTAACACCGAAGCTGCAATTGACTGCTATAAGATTGCCGGCGGGCTTAAGAATATTGATGTTATCGGTATTGACTGCCACATAGGATCGCAGATTACAGAAGCAGAACCTTTTAAAGATGCCCTTAATAGTATAAAAACTCTGATAAACGAACTAAGGGGGCTCAATATCGGTATCAAATATATTGATATGGGTGGGGGCCTTGGAATAACCTATGATGATGAATCACCTCCGCATCCCGGTGAATATGCCAGATCAATTATGCAGGCAATTGAAGATATGCACGTAAAACTTATTCTGGAGCCGGGCAGGGTTATTGTAGGGAATGCGGGAATACTTGTTGCTAAGGTTCTTTACAGAAAGCAGGGAAAGGCAAAGAAATTCGTTATCGTTGATGCAGGAATGAATGATTTGGTCAGGCCTAGTCTGTACGACGCATTTCATGCCATTAAGCCTGTTGTTGAGCTTGAGGGTGAACAAATAGTTGCGGATGTTGTGGGGCCTATTTGTGAGACAGGAGATTTTTTAGCTGTTGACCGAAGAATTGCCGATTTCAGGCAGGGGGATCTTCTTGCGGTGATGAGTGCTGGTGCCTACGGATTTGTCATGTCATCCAACTATTGTTCAAGGCTTAAGGTGGCCGAGGTTATGGTAAGGGATGATCGGTTCCATGTTGTCAGGGCGAGGCAGAATTATGAAGATTTAATTGAAGGGGAGTCTATACCGCCGTTTCTCTAACTTAGGTTTAAATCAGAAATTTACAAATTGTGTGCTTCAGCTTCAGGTATAATACATTCAAATCATGAAAAACTCACGTATAAGATATCGTAAAGAAAGAATCAGCCATAACTATAAAGAAATTGTGGTAATTGAGCAAACAGCAGAACAAAAATAGCATTTTATAATGGATTCTTTCTTAACGATATCTAATACGCTCAAACAGTTTCCTGCTTTAAATGTATCACACCTGAAGCTTACGCTCAGCCGCTTTTATAAAGCTAAAATGTTAGATTAAATCTAAGTTGAGCGATTTTTTGCGAAGAGATGTGCTGAGATATTGATGCATAAGGGTTTGCGAAAACCGCAGGCATACCCGTGGATATGTCGAGGATTTTCGCGAATCCTTGATGCGCAAGAGATCAGTGCAGATCGAACCAAAAATCGCTCAATTTAGGTTAAAATTAGAACGGAAATTTAATGGGTCAAATTACTTTCTACAAGATTAGCGGAAGCGGCAACGACTTTATTATTATTGACAACAGAAATAGAGTTGTTGACGAAAATGATTTGCAGGATTTTATTGCTAAAGTCTGCCGCAGAAAAATGTCTGTTGGTGCTGACGGCCTTATACTTGTGGAAGAATCTGAAAACGTTGATTTCAAGTGGCGTTTTTTTAATTCTGACGGAAGCACTGCTGAAATGTGTGGGAATGGAGCAAGATGTGCTGCACGCTTTGCATATTTAAACGGGATTTCAGGAACAAAAGTATCTTTTGAGACAGAAGCCGGTATTGTTTCAGCTATAGTTGAAAACGACCAGGTAAAAATAAAAATGCCGGACCCCATTGATCTCAAGACAGATTATAATCTTGAGCTGGGAAATGGTTCCATGCTGGTTAGCAGTGTAAATACAGGAGTTCCGCATGTGGTTATCACTGTTGGTGATATTGATGATGTGGAGGTGGTAAAGACAGGAAGAGAGATAAGGTTTCATGACAGTTATGCACCTGCCGGAACAAATGTAAATTTCATATGTGCCGGAAATGACAATGCCATATCAATTCGAACATATGAACGAGGGGTAGAAGATGAAACCCTGGCATGCGGGACGGGTTCAGTTGCAGCCGCTATTGTAATGCGTTATAAATCAAAAGGAAAGTCTCCTGTAAAGGTTATCACAAGAGGCGGGGGATATCTTTATATCTATTTTGAAGAAGATGATGGAAGATTTTACGATGTTTTTCTTGAAGGTGATGCCCGTGTCATTTATAAGGGCTTTCTCAGGGAAGATGCATTGAAGGCTTAGAGAAAAGTTAACGGTTTACAGTTAACGGTTGTCGGTTTATAGTTCACACTTTTTTCAATGAACTATGCAATAACTGAAGCATTTTGGATATTGATCAACCGTGAACCGTAAACTGTGAACCGTAAACCGTTACATAGAGGAATAAAAAGTATATGATCAGAATTGAAAAGTCAGACAGATTAAAGAATTTGCCGCCCTATCTTTTCAAGGAGATAGACAGGCAAAAGGAAGAAGTTAGAAAAAAGGGCGTAGATATTATTGATCTTGGTGTCGGCGATCCGGATATGCCGACACCTCCGCATATAATTGAAGCATTGAATAAGGCGGCTCTAAATCCTGCAAATCACAAGTATCCGTCATACACAGGCATGGACGAGTTTAACGGGGCAGTTGCACGCTGGTATAAGCGAAGATTTAACGTGGATCTTGATCCCGGCAAGGAAGTTGTAACACTGATTGGATCCAAGGAGGGAATTGCTCATATCCCCCTTGCATTTATCAATAATAATGATTTTGCTCTTGTATCAAGCCCTGGATATCCGGTTTATGATATAGGAGTTAAATTTGCCGGTGGTCAGACATATTTTATGGATTTGTTAAAGGAAAATAATTTTCTTCCCGATCTTGATGCCGTTCCGGAAGAGATTGCCGGCAAGGCAAAGATGATGTTTATTAACTACCCCAATAATCCAACATCAGCGGTGGCAGACGGGGATTTTTTTAAAAAGGTTGTTTCATTTGCAGAATTGCACAATATTATTGTCTGTCATGATGCTGCATATACCGAGATGGCTTTTGATGATTACAGGCCGATAAGTTTTCTTGAGATCGATGGCGCAAAAGATGTGGGAATAGAATTTCATTCTCTATCAAAGACATATAACATGACGGGATGGCGCATTGGGTTTGCAGTCGGCAGGGCAGAGGTGATTCAGGCCCTTGGTCAGATAAAAAGCAATATTGATTCAGGTGCATTTCAGGCTGTACAGATTGCAGGTATAGCTGCGCTGGAAGGGGATCAGGCCTGTGTGGAAACCATGAACAGGGAGTATGCGGAACGACGGGATGTGCTTGTTGATGGACTGATTGGCCTTGGACTTTCAGTAGAAAAAGCGCGAGCGACATTTTATGTATGGATAGAAGTTCCGGAAGGATATACTTCTGCGGAATTTACAAGCCATCTCCTTTTGAAGGGCGGTATAGTTGTGACACCCGGCAATGGGTTTGGATCTGCGGGTGAGGGGTATGTAAGGATGGCGCTGACTGTCGGCAAAGAAAGGATGAAGGAAGTTATCGAAAGGATTCGAGCCATTGGTTTCTAAATGGAAAAACATACTGCCTATATTGCTGTTGGTTCGAACATTGGAGACAAATTATTAAACTGCCGGAAAGGTATATCTGCGCTCACAAAGTCCGGCAGATCCGTCATAACCGGGCAATCGAACTTTTACAAGACCGAGCCCGTTGATTACACTGATCAGGATTGGTTTGTTAATTCCGTGGTAAAAACTGAGACCACTTTCGATCCATTTCAGCTTTTATATGAACTGAAAACAA
>JAJSZW010000044.1 GCA_030262895.1 Deltaproteobacteria bacterium
CCGACTCAACCGGACGGCACCGATTCAATGATTTATGCCAGGAACAACATAGCAGTTGCTTTGAAAGAAGGCAGCAAGCGGTTTGAACATTTACACCGACGTTTAGACGGTACTAATTTTTCTGCCGAGGTGCTGCTTGATGCGTTGATGCTGGAAGGTAAGAAAGTGCTTCAGGCTAGGGTATACGATATCACTGAACGTAAGCAGCTGTATGAAGAGTTAGCGAAACACCGTGATCATCTTGAAGAACTGGTAAAGAAACGAACAAAAGAACTTGAAGAAAAATATAAAGAAGTAGAACGCATGAACAACCTTTTTGCAGGTAGAGAATTCAGGATAAAAGAACTAAAAGATAAAATAAAGAAACTTGAAAAGAAATAAAAGGTTTTGGAATAATCCTATGAAATCGAAACTTATTTTATGTGTTCTATTAATATTACTCCTAATTGGATGTGCTGATAATGATGAGCAGACAGTACAAAAGAGAAATGATTTTAAAGGAACTCCCAAGCAAACCGAAAAAAGACTGAACTGGATAGGGCACTGGTGCACAGAACATGACAGAGAACTCCTTGTTAAAGAGGTTGCACAAGACTTTGAGCTGATGAATCCGGATATAAATATCAACCTAAAAGATTCCATACAAATAATGAGCTCCAGGGGTCCTGAAATAACAGGTAAATTCATTGCAGATATGATAAAGAGCGGGAACATTGAATGGGATGTTGTGAGAATGAATCAATTCATCTATCAACATGTTGCAGAGCAACTATATGACCCAAGCTGGGGTGAAAAACATCTTGTCAATTTCGAAGAAGTTGAAGGTTTTAAGCAGACGCAGAAATCTTTTATTATAGATGATCCTGTTTATAGGAAACAGACTGGTGGAATCTTAGTCGGACCTTATATTGAGGGTTATTACATGGCAATTTTCTATAATAAAGATGTTGCTGAAAAAATGGGCATTGAAATAAAACAATACAACATGACCTTTGAAGATCTTTTGGGGTATATTAAAACAGTTGAGGAATATAATAATAAGCACAATACAAATATTGCTGCTCTCTATGAATCAGCAAACTGGATAACCATGAAGATATTGTTCCAGCATCTTTTTAAGTCAGAGCTGGAGAATTTCAGCAAATCTAAAGAAGAAGCAGGCTCTGGTGAAAAGAACAAGGCTCTTCTAAAAACCTTCCTGGCTTTTGAGCAGCTCAGCAAATATAATCCTCTTATAGGCTCATATAAGGATAACGACTTTTATCAGACCAGACATCTTGTGTTGAATGATGAGTGCCTGTTCTTTATAAATGGTATTTGGATGTATAATCATTGGATGGGTATAGATGAGGAAAAGACAAAAAAGATGATTCCTGCTGAATTACCTGTATTTAAGGAGGTACCCCATTACTCTGGTAGTTTCATTCCAACATGGGCAGTTATGAAGAAGGCCCCCAACAAAGAAGACGCAATCAAACTTCTCATGTTTTGGAGCAGAGCACGGGTTGCTGAAAAATGGGTGCGGTATGCAAAAGCGCCTACAGGATTGGCCGGTAATATCAGTTTTTCTGATATCGGTGAGGACCCTTTCGCTATATTCATTACAGAGATCACAGATAAATATGGTAGCAATATTCATTATAGCGATAATGCAGGGTACATCTTAGGAGAAGAAAACCAGCTTCTGCAACAGGATATTAACAAAAAACTTCTACAGCTATTAGACTGCAATATAACCGCTCAGCAGGCTTACGATGAGATTATGAAAGAGGTTAAATGAGAAAAAGTAAAATATCTGATTTGAGCTTAAGAACAAAAATATTTGTATTTACTATGATGCCGTTTGTTCTGGTGATTATAATAATCAGTATATTATCAATTCAAAACAGGATAAAAAATGAAAGGGAACTGACTTCAAGCAGAATTGAATCTTATGTAGCTCTATTGGAAAGTGGTTATTTAAGTTTTAACAGCATAAAACAAAGGGAAAAAATAGAAAAACTTTTCAATGAGAAAGTTTTATCTGCCGAACTTATAAAAAGAGACCGCAGCATTGCCCTTACCACCGGCGGTCCAGAATATGAGATTAACAAAGAACAGATCGACAAAGCATTTCAAGGTTATATTATAATTTTTACCAGACAGAACAAAATCCTTGTTCAAATCTCACTGCACCCAATTATTGTCAAAAATACAGTGGTTGGTATTCTTCACCTTGAACTTTCATTTGAAAAATCTAACGACAGAATCAGACAATATACATTGTTTGTTCTCTCCCTGAATATATTTGGTATAATATTATCGTTCTTATTAATATATTTTCTGTCTAAAAGAATTATACTAAACAGGCTTAAGAGTTTGACTGATATGTGTTCCGAGATCAGGAGAGGAAATCTAAATTACCGGCTGTTCGTTACATCACATGATGAGCTTGGAAAACTTGCCTTAACCTTTAATGATACGGCAGATAAACTGGCTGAACGTAATCAACAGTTGAAGGAAGAGAAACAGAAAGTTCTTGATAATATCAGGGAATTGGAAAAATACCATGAAAACCTTGAGGAATTAGTAAAAGAACGAACCGGAAAACTGGAAGAATCCAGGATTTCTCTTACTTATCTTATTGAAGATGTAAACGAATCGCGGGCTGAGCTTGATGTTTTAAACAAACAGCTTCAAGCCGCCAACAAGGAACTGGAAGCCTTTGCATATTCCGTATCCCATGACCTCAGAGCCCCGCTACGGAACATTGATGGTTTTTCCCAGATATTGCTGGAAGACTATTCGGATATTTTAGACAAACAAGGGCAGCATTACCTGCAGAGAGTAAGGGCAGGCACGCAGAATATGGGCCAACTGATAGATGACATCCTCAGTCTTTCCCGCAGTGGACGTCATACTATGGACAAAAAAACAATCAATATGGAATCCATTGTTAGAGAAGTTTATGGCTCATTTGAAAATGAATTAAAAGACAGAAAAGTTGACTTTGTTGTTCATGAATGTCCACCTGCTCTTGCTGATTCTCATCTTGTAAAAATCGTGCTTACGAACCTGCTGTCCAACGCGTTGAAGTTTACCAGAATCCGCGAAAATGCGAAAATTGAAACAGGTTCCATGACTGAAGATGGACATACAGTCTTTTTTATAAAAGACAATGGCGCAGGTTTTGATATGAAATATGCTGATAAATTATTTGTTGCGTTTCAGCGGCTCCATCGTGCAGAAGACTATGAAGGTTCAGGTATTGGTCTGGCAATTGTTCAACGTATAATTCACAGGCATGGCGGCCGGATTTGGGCGGAATCGGAGATAGATGTGGGAACGACATTTTATTTTACTTTGCCCGGTTAACGGGTTGCGGGTTACGGAAGGATAAAACTGAAAAGGAGAAAAAATGCGGCCGGAAGATATAAAAATTCTTTTAATTGAAGATAATCCTGATGATATTGAGTTAACATTAAGGGCATTTAAAAAACACAATCTTGCCAATCACATTACTGTTGCCAGGGACGGTGAGGAAGCCCTGGACATCATATTTCAACACGGAAAGGAAAGCGCCGAAGGGTTGAGACCGGATCTTATATTGCTTGACCTGAAGCTGCCCAAGGTAGATGGGATGGAGGTACTCAGACAAATCAAGGAAAATTCAGAAACAAAAGTTATTCCTGTAATTGTTTTAACATCCTCAAAAGAAGAAAGTGATCTGGCTGAAAGTTATCGGCTTGGTGTAAATAGTTATATCCGTAAGCCTGTGAACTTTGAGAAGTTTGCAGAAGTGGTAATGCAGTTGGGGTTATACTGGCTGTTAATAAATGAACCACCTCCACTGAAACAGTGATAATTGATAGATTAAGTAAGGAGTAACGAAAATGGCTAACATTCTGGTTGTAGATGATGAAGAGTCCGTCCGACACCTGTTAAGCCGGATGCTTTTAAGGGGTGGATACGAATGCACCCTGGCCGCTGATGCGGCAGAGGCCCGTAAATTCATTAAAGATCGGAATTTCGAGCTGATCTTATGCGATGTAGCTATGCCGGGGGAGTCCGGCATAGATTTCATTCGATATGTTGCGGCCGAATATCCGGATACAGCGACAATAATGGTGACAGCGGTAGATGATCCCGAAATTGCCGAAACAGCCCTGGAGGCAGGAATTTATGGGTATATGATTAAGCCTTTTAACGCGAATGAGGTAATCATTAACGTCCGTAATTCCCTGCGCCGTCGTGAGCTTGAAATTGCAGATCAAACTTACCGCAGGAACCTGGAACAAAAGGTGGAAGAACGCACTGCTGAATTACAAGAAACACTGGAAGGAACTATTTTCGCCTTGACAATGACCGTTGAATATAGGGATCCATATACATCCGGCCATCAGCGACGGGTGTCTGATCTGGCCAGTGCCATAGCAAAAGAAATGGGTTTTCCAAAAGATAAGATAATGGGGATTCGTATGGCCGGGGTGCTTCATGATATCGGTAAAATAGCGATTCCTGTAGAGATTCTCAGTAAGCCCGGTCGATTAAGCAAAACGGAATTTGAGCTTATTAAAAATCACTCTCAAGTCGGTTACGATATATTGAATTCAATAAAATTTCCATGGCCTCTTTCTCAAATCCTTCTTCAACATCACGAAAGAATAGATGGTTCCGGATATCCTAATGGGCTTTTAGGTAAACAAATACTAATTGAGGCTAAAATCCTGGGGCTTGCGGATGTTGTTGAAGCCATGGCCTCTCACCGGCCTTACAGGCCTGCCCTCGGTATTGATAAAGCCTTAGAAGAGATCTCAACTAATAAAGGTAAATTTTATGACACTGAGGCAGCAAATGCGTGTTTGAGGGTTTTTAAAGATAAAAAATTTAAATTTAAATAGTGCCCTAACGAAAACTAGAAAATTTTTTCAAGTTCAAGGAAGGCGTAAATTTTACCCGCAGAAATACATGGAGTATTTTGAGGATTAAAATTTAAGTCTGACGCAGAAATTGGGAAAATTAGCAGTTTTCGTTCAGGCACTAAATAGATCCGGCTGCTAATCGCATCGGCTGATACTGACCATTTTTTCTCCATTTATACCTCGGAAGGTTACAAATTGCGTTTTTTTCGGTGAGTAATGAGCATCAAGAGCAAGGCGCGAAGGCGCGGAATAGCAGGCTATTGCAAGTCTGAGCAACGCTGCTATTGATGTTCATGGCCAGCGAAAAATCGTTATTTGTGACCTTTCGAGGTATAGCTTTTTCAACACCAGGGTGCTTTCAACTACCATCCATATTTCAAGGAAAAAAACCGCCAGCCCGATGCATAACAGCAACCAGTTTGAAGTAATGAAGAATTTGTTAAGATTGATGAGCATGGCCCATCCGGTTATAAGCAGCATGAATACCATGGGAATCATGGTATATATAATTTGAACCTTTTTACGGGCAAGATACACAGTAATTACTAGAAGTGCCAGCCCTGCCAGCAGTTGATTGACCGATCCAAACAAGGGCCATAGAATAAGGGCTCCCTTGCCGCTGCCGTTATAGAAAGCAAGGACAAGTGCGGTTCCACCCGCTATAATAGTAGCTGGATGTTTTCTTGCAAAAACCGGCATTTTCCAGGCCGTGCTTAATTCAGAAATTATGTAGCGCTGTAATCTGGTGGCGGTATCAAGGGTGGTTGCGGCAAAAGAAACAACGAACACACCCATTATTGTAATTGTCAAATCGTATGGAATGCCGATTTTTTCAATCATATTAGCTGAGCCGGTCACAAATGCACCTATCTTTGATCCGAGTCCGGATGCGGAAGCCCAGCTCGAGTAATGATGAGCAAAGGCTGCGGCTCCGACAAATGTTTCTCCTTCCTCGCTAAAGCCTAAGGCTAATCCCGCTCCACATGCGATTAGAACAAGAACTGCAAGCATGCCCTCCATAAGCATTCCGCCAAAGCCTATAGAAAGTGAGTTTGTTTCATTTTCACATTGTTTGGATGAAGTGCCTGACGAGACTAAAGAATGGAAGCCCGATATGGCGCCGCATGCAACTACGACAAAAATCATGGGCAGAACAGGCGACGCTCCCTGAGGCGTAAGATTAACAGTAGGTGCCACAATAGTCGGTTTTGTAATAATAATGCCGATAGCCAGCAAACCCATTGCAATGATTAACTGGTGGGAGTTAATGTAATCTCTGGGTTGCAGCAGGGTCTGAACGGGTAATATAGATGCAATATATGCATAAATAAGCAGTACAACTACCCACAATGCTACCGGACTCAGGCCGAAGAGGGCCGGCATCTTAAAAGGGAAATGAGTGCCTATTATCATGGTAAGATACATCAGTGTGACGGCGATGATGCTCATTGGAAGCGGCGGAGCGCCTTTTTTGTAAATCATGTGTCCAAGCCAGACGGCAATGGGGATCTGAAGCCAGACAGGAATTACAGCCTGGGGATACATGTTAAAAACGACAGCTATGACCACTCCGAAAATAGCTATAACTATTAAAAGCTCCAAGAAGATTATGAGTAAAAAAAGAGTGCGCACTCTTTGATTGATAACATCTGAAGCAAGATCGCCGATACTTCGGCCTTGATTGCGCAGGGAGATTACCAGTGCTCCGAAGTCATGCACGGCCCCCATAAAAATAGAACCTAAAAGTATCCATATCAGTGCAGGAACCCATCCCCAGATAATAGCAATTGCGGGTCCCACGATCGGGCCCGTACCTGAAATGGAGGTAAAATGATGTCCGAACAGAATTTGTTTCTTGGAGGGAACAAAATCAACATTATCCTGAAATTCCCTGCTGGGGCAGATGGCTTCAGGGTTCAGTTTGAAAATCTTTCTTCCCAGAAACTTACCGTAAGTGTGATAGGCAATTATATACAAAGCCGCCACGCCGGCGGCCAAAAAAAGTGAATTCATAACTTTTCATTCTCCACCAGGATCTACACCTCCCTGGCAAGTGGTATAGGCTTTCAGATAAATAATTTCACTGCGTTATCAGTCGTCGACGTATAACTAATACGCCTTCCTCCTTCCGGCCTTGTGAAATTAATTATCTGAAAGTCTATATGTTGTCTATGGAATTTTTGAGAATATTTTTACTCTTTTATTTAGAGGATGCACAGAGACACCATATCCGGCATCTTGGGCTATTTGCCTGATGCTGTATGAGGAATCAGCAGAATCAAGAGGATAAGGCCTTATTTTCTCTTCACTTTCAACAATGTCGAATTGAATCTCTTCATCTGTAAGAATTACTACAGGTTCATTGGATTTATCAAGATATTCATATAAATTATTCCACAGGTCGGATATATTCATTAAAATCTCCTTTAATTATTTGTAACCGTTCACGGTTAACAGTTTACAGTTAACGGTTGATCAAAACATAAAAGCAAGAGGCTCAGTTGTGAGAACTCAAGTTTATATTTGATGTGAGGTTAAGGTATTTTCTGAAAAAATTTAAAAAACTAACTCAAGAATTGAGATCAATATCAAATATGCTTCAGTCATTACAAAATTCATTAAAAAAACCGTGAACCGTGAACCGTGAACCGTTGCCAATTGTTTAAGCTTTTCCTTGAACCATTTCTTTTAAACGCATTGCATTATGAGCAGCATATCCCTTCTGGTCGTTATCAAAATAAATATAGACAGCAGCCAATAGGCCTTTCCATGTTTTTATACGACCTGTCCATTTATTAAGAGCCTTTTTATCATAACATCCCTGATATGCGTTTTTGGATGGACCGTGAAGACGAATATAGGTGAAATCAGCCGTGATCTCAGGCGGTGACTCAAAGCCTTTGAGATCATAAATGCACAAAGCGGCATTGTGTTTTGCAAGAAGCTTGTAAACTTCAGAACAGAGCCACGATTTATCCCGGAACTCAAAAGAGTATTTGGATTCTTTTGGGAGTTGGTTTAAAAACACTTCAAGACGTTCTATGTTACACTTCCATTTGGGTGGCAATTGGAAAATAATAGGGCCAAGTTTCCGCCCAAGAGGTTTTACAGCGTCAAAGAAATATTTGACAGGCTCGGCCGGATTGCTGAGCTTTTTCATGTGTGTAATAAAGCGGCTTCCCTTTACCGCAAAAAGAAAACCGTCCGGTGTATGCCGGTGCCAGGCTTTAACGGTATTTTTTTCCGGCAGGCGATAAAAAGTGTTATTAATTTCGACTGTATCAAAGTGTTTAAGGTAAAATGGCAGCATTTCAGAATTTTGAATTTTAAGCGGATAAAAGGGGCCTTTCCAGTGTTTGTAATACCAGCCCGAAGTTCCTATTCTTATTTCCATTACAGCCTTTCTTTTATTATGACATCAACACATGATCGCTCTGCAAGGGTGGAGAGGTCTCCCAAATCAGTGGTATCGCCTGCTGCAATTTTGCGAAGTATTCGCCGCATAATTTTGCCGCTTCTCGTTTTGGGGAGTGTATTCGTGAACTGAATCTTGTCAGGTGTTGCTATTGGACCAATATCTTTTCGAACTTGATCAATCAGTTTCTTTTTTAACTCCTCTGATTCTTCAACCCCGCTTTTTAAAGAAACAAAGGCATATATCCCATCCCCCTTTACATCATGGGGATAGCCTACAATAGCTGCTTCTGCTACGTTGGAGTTAGCGACAATCGCGCTTTCAATTTCTGCTGTACCCAGGCGATGACCGGAGACATTAATGACATCATCTACGCGTCCCATTAACCAGTAATAGCCATCCTTGTCTTTTTTTGCTCCATCGCCGGTGAAGTACATGCCCGGGAATTGGCTGAAATATGTGTTCTTGAATCGCTGTGGTTCACCATAAACGCCCTGCATCATGCCGGGCCAGGGTTTGGTTATGACCAGATAGCCACCCTCGTTAAGACGAGCTTTTTTGCCGGTATCTTTAATGATTAGCGGGACTATACCGGGAAAAGGAACTCCGGCCGATGCGGGTTTCGCGGGTATTGCCCCAGGTATAGGAGCTAATAGAACTCCACCGGTCTCAGTCTGCCACCATGTATCAACTACAGGGCATTTGCCTTGACCTATGTTTTTATGATACCAGTGCCAGGCTTCAGGGTTAATGACTTCGCCAACACTTCCAAGTAGTCTTAAGCTGCTGAGATCATAACGCCTGGGCCATTTTTCACCATATTTGGTCAACAAACGTATAACTGTTGGGGCAGTGTAAAAAACAGAGACCTTGAATTTTTCTACAATCTCCCAGTACTTGCCGGGATCGGGATAGGTGGGAACCCCCTCGAACATTATTGATGTGGCGCCGGCTGAAAGAGGGCCGTAAACAATATAGCTGTGTCCGGTAATCCATCCTATATCTGCTGTACACCAGAAGGTGTCTTCATCTTTCGCATCAAATACCCATTTAAAAGTCTGGTTGGCGTAGAGAAGATATCCTCCCGTCGAGTGCAGCACTCCCTTTGGTTTGCCTGTTGAGCCGCTGGTATAAAGAATAAAAAGCGGATCAATGGCGTCGATAACGGCCGGTTTACAGGAGTTTTTTATATCCGGAGCGTTTATTTCTTCGTGCCACCATGAATCACGTTTCTTTTTAAACGTTATTTCTGTATTGGTTCGGCGTACTATAATACACTTTTTAACCTCGGGACAATTTTTAAGGGCTTTGTCAGCGTTTTGTTTTATAGGTGTGATTTTTCCACCGTGGAATCCGCCGTCTGCCGTGATCAGCATTGAGGCACCGCAATCTTTTATTCTGTTCATCAAAGATTTAGCGCTGAAACCTCCGAAGACAACACTGTGAATAGCTCCTATACGGGCACAGGCGAGCATTGCAATTGCAAGTTCCGGAATCATTGGAAGATACATAGTAACTCTGTCTCCCTTTTTGATCCCATTTTTTCTTAATACATTTGCAAATCTGGAAACCTCTGTATGAAGCATCTGATAGGTATAAATTTTACTTTCATCAGAATTTTCACCTATCCAAATCAAGGCAGCCTTGTTTTTTCTCCATGAATAGAGATGTCGATCAAGGCAGTTATAGGATACATTAATTTTTCCACCTTCGAACCACTTCACGTAAGCTTCGGTAAAATCATACTCAAGCACCTTTTTCCATTTTTTGAACCAGTGCAGATCCTTGGCTCTTTCTGCCCAGAAATCCTGCGGATCATTAATTGAGTGTTTGTAAATTTCTTTATATTGCCTGAAGCTTTTAATTGCCGCCTTTTTCTGGAACTCCCTGGATGGAAAGTACTTTTTGCCGCCCTTCATATTCACCTCCTATGGTGGTAATTTTACTATGGCTTAATTCCTAGTATGGGAAATATGTTTGATACAATATATTTATATACTTTCTTGATCTCTTTTTTTGTCTTTTTTCTTATATTATTCGGTAGAAATGAGGGCCGGTCCAGCAGAGAATAGAGCCCGTCTCCCCAGAACATTCCTCCAAAAGTTGCGGCATCTTCTTCTTTTGGTTCTAAATCATTCATAGCAGCCCAGGCTAAGGTCCATGAGCGCTCCATATTGTCAAGCAAATATCCGCCGCAACCAAGCGCAAGCAATTTTGCAGATGCCTGTTTAATTATTTTCACAGCTTTAATAAAGGCATTGTTAGTTAGTTGAAGATGGGTTAAAGGATCTGAAGAAATAATATCAACGCCTAAAATGGCAAAAGTAATATCTGCTTTAAATGCACGCGCAACAGGTGGGAATACCCTTTCAAAAGCCCAGAGGAATTCTTCATCTCCTGTGTTTTCAGGTAGAGGAAAATTAATATTATACCCTTTTCCTTTTCCCTTGCCGATTTCGTTTTCAAACCCTGTTTTCCACGGAAAAAGAGTTTTGCCGCTTTCGTGAAAGGATATTTTCATAACATCAGGATTGCTGTAGAAAGTTTCCTGTACCATATCCGCATGGTGAGCGTCGATATCAATATAGAGTACGCGCTTGCCTTTTTTTAAGAGTTTATTAATGGCTATGTTAATATCATTTATATAACAGAATCCGGAAGCAAAATCAGGCCCTGCGTGGTGAAAACCCCCTGTTGGACTGAATACAATGTCTTTTTTATTTTGAACAAGCAGGTTTGCTCCGGCAATGGTGGCGCCTGCAGCCAGATTGTGATATTTGAAAACACCCTTTACAACCGGGCATTCAATGGTCCCAAGACCATATCTGAGCATTGATTCATCAAAAATTCCCTTGTCGGCTTTCTTCAGAAGATTAATATATTCCTTTGTATGATATAAATACAGATCTTTTATTGAAGCCGGTTTCGGCCGAATAACTTCTATCCCGTCATGGTCAAGCAGGTTAAGTTCCTTGCATTTGCTGTATGTAACATCTGATCTTTCTGTAAGCCATGGATATTCATTACTTACCTTAAATTTTGAAAATTCATCGCTGTGTATGAAGGCTGATTTCATTTTATCGTTTTAGTTCAAGTACCATTTCACGTTCCGGCCCAATTGTTCCAGTAAATTTGAATCCTGATTTTTTAAATACCTTGATGCCCAGCATACTGTGACATGTTACAGCGACCCATATTTGTTTACAACCGAACTCCTTACATATTTTTTTAATAATCATTGTTTGACCGGTCCCGATTCCCCGATTTCTGAAATCCTGATCAAGAAAAATCATATACTCTGGAGAAGATTTATTGCGAAATATATCGATTGCACTATGGCCTATAATCTTATTTTGATAAATAGCTATTGTATTGAAAAATGACTTTACTATACAGTCTATCCAGTTATGCCTTAATTTTTTATCAAAATGAGGAAGCCCCATTGCTATTCCTTTGGGCTCAAATTTATCATACATATCTATAAGACGCCGGTAATCCTCGGCCTGATATGCCCTGATGGTTATGGCAACCCCAAGCTTGTCCTTTATTGCAAGGGATATTTTTGAGAAGTTGTGTTTATTTGTTCTGTCAGGCAAGCACATAGGATGCAATATGGAATTAAGGGTGCGAACTTAATATTTAAAATATATAAATTTAATATGTTGTCAACAATAGTTGAAGGTGTGTTAAGTGGAGCCCTTATCTGATAAGTGTTTTCATATTATTGCTGTGCCGGTCATAGACGGAATTCGCCAGAGAAGCGATCTGGGTCTGAATATCAGTGAGTTCGGGAAGATCCGGAGGGGGTATGAGGTTGAATTGTTTTATGCTGACAGGTTTGAAACGCATGGTTTTTTCAATAGAAGCCATTTCTTCGGGTGCGAAATTATCGCCCATAAAATGTTTTTTTGTAATTTCTTCAAGATCCATGCCTTTCAGGAAGTTCAGGATGCTAAGAAGGTCATAGTTGTCCTCAAACTTTTTCAGGTTGTGATTTACCGCTTTACATTCTTCTAAAAGATTCCTGTATGCTTCAAGGTACTTATTATTCCAGTTGCACAGCCTCCTGTATGCTTCCGGTAAGAGTTTTTTAAATTTTGAACGATCGGTTAGGCCGCGAACTTTAATAAACAGTACATCTTTGCGGTATTCGGGCTCATCAGCTATCCTGTCATTAAAAGGGGCTTCTTTCAATCCAAGCAGAAACACAAACTCATTGATGAATTCAGGCTTTGGAAGTAAGTTATACATTCGTGCAAAGCGTTTGAAGAGCATTTCCTGAAGCTGAGCGGCATGATCAGCCAGCTCCTTAACATAGCTGATCTGTTCTTCAATCAACCGTCGTTCATATAAATAATTATTAACAACCTCTGCTTTGACCTCCTGGGTCATGGCGGAGATTAAATCGTCCTGCATAGTCTTACCTCAAGTGTAATAGTTGAGCTTTTTGAAAAAGAATCTGACAGGATAACAGGATAAACAAGATTTTATTTAAAATGAACAAACAAAGCCAACTTTCATTGTAGATAGTGTCTGAACGAAAAGTCCGGTTTTTGGTAGGTTGGGTTGAGCGTAATCAGTTGTGTTGGGTTTCGTACCTCAACCCAACCTACGAATATCAAGCAATTACCAAAATATGGTTTCAGTGAGCGAAACCCAACAAATCATGTGGCAGTGGTTTTCGTTCAGGTGTGTATCAAGGTATAAGGATTTAGATTTGGATTAACAGGAAAAGTTTCGATAATTTAAATCCTGAATATCTTGTAAATCCTGTCCAATTTACGCGACTGAAGAAGGTGTAAGTTCTTTTATCCGGTTTTGTACAAGCTCGACGGCTGATTCCAGTTTGTCTATAGAGCTTGTTTTTACAGTTTCCATGAGTTTTTTTACTTGTTCTTCTTCTATATGGAGGAGCTTTGAAATATAAAAATCGTCCAGTTCTCCACCCTCAACAAGAATACCGCATCCGCCCGCAGTGCCCAGAAACTCTTCATTGACAAATATAGGTATTACAAATTTGGTAAAGCCGACATCGCACTTTTTAATCACCGCTTTTTGCGTGGTGCGCGCGGTTTCGGCCATGGATAGCTGTGCGGAGGAACAAACCACCCGGCTATCGTCATTTCCCTTTATAGCCGGACAAATCTTATTGGCCCATCCTGCCGGCGGATGAACCACAACTCCGTCTCTATCTACAATGCTTCCGTTAAATCCGAATTTATCATAAATTTCCTGCGCGAGGTGCTGCCATACCTCGACTGGTGCGATATCTACAAGTTTCATTGTTACCCCCTGATAAGTAGTGTTTTTCAGATAAATTTTAAACCCGCTTATATTTTTAGGAACGGGGACGAAAGAACTTCCCCAACTATGCATCACAGCTTCAGGCCACCTTCGCCCGATCTCAAATCACAAAAATATCAAAATAGCCTGCTATTCCATCAACTTTTGTGATTTGAAATCGAACAAATTTGACCCAAATCTATGCGCCTACTTGTGGAAGTTATTTAGTCCCCGTTCCTTAACATGGGCTAATCGTATGGGTCAAGGAGGTTTTGTCAAAACACCTTGGCGCTATGCGGTTAATGATACTGAATGTTGTTTGTTTACATAATCTTTGACAAACCGGTTAACCTGGTTCCAGGTATAATCTGTTATGGCTTGAGCCTTTTCTTCTGAAATTGTCTTAATGTCATCTGAAAGGCTTTCTATCTTATTTTCATCAATACCGGTTATTTTGTTTATAAGAAAAGAGTCAACTTCTCCTTCTTCAATTAAAAGTCCGCAGCCTCCAACTGTTCCGATAAATTCGTCGCCGACAAATATGGGGACAGCTATTTTAATCAGGCCTGCGTCACATTCTTCTATAATGGGCTCACCGGTCAGCTTTGCCTGAGAACCTAAGTTCATATTTGCAACAGCACAAATAAAGCTTATTCCCTTGTCATTTGTCTTAACAACAGGACAAAGTCTGTTCGCCCAGTTTGTATTATCGGTTATTCTGATTCCATTGATGTCGTAAACATTAGCATTAAGGCCGGATCTTCTGTGTATTTCATTTTCAAATTCAACCCATTTTTCAAGAGGCAGTATGTTTGTAAAACTCATTAATAACTCCTTTTAACCAGAATTCAAGTCGCTTTAGCCCTTCCTTCGTAGATACTCGTGGAATGTACCCTAAATCATTTTGGGCGGCACTTATATCAAACCAGTGGGATTTTGCAAGTTCATTTGCAACAAAACGCGTCATTTTAGGTTCGCTTTTAATATTTATAACATTATAAACAAGTTCGAGAATGGCTCCAATAAACCATGCAGCTTTGTGTGATATTGAACGTTTAACAGGAGGAAGCCCGCCTGCTTTTAAAATGTTGTTTATCATTTCCCATAATAAAACAGGTTTCCCCTGGCTGATGAAATAAATGTTTCCTGAAATACTTGGATTTTCATCCAGTTTTTCTGCAGCCAGAATATGGGCATAAGCTGCATTGTCTATATAAATCGTATCAACAACATTTTTGCCGTTACCGACTATTAATAGCTGTTTTGCTCTTGAAATAATTCTTGGAACAATGTGGCTGTCTTCTGGACCCCATATCAAATGCGGTCTTAATATTACAGTTAATAGGCCGTCACCGGCAGCTCTTACAGCCTGTTCGGCAAGGGCCTTTGTTTTTGGATAGTATGCATTATAATTGGTTGGGTATGGATAGGATTCATTTACACCTTCCATATCTGTGCCATCAAATATAACGCTTGGAGAGCTTGTATGGACGAGTTTTAAAACATTATGTTTTTTACAGGCTTCAATAATATTTTGAGTTCCTGTAACATTGGTTCTGTAATAATCGGAATAATCTCCCCACACACCGGCTTTAGCTGCAACATGAAATACAAGATCAGTTTCTTTGCATGCCTTTTCAACAGAGGTTTTATCAGAAATATCGCCCTGAAACTGCTCCACCCCCATAGATGCAAGTTCCGGGTAATAGCTGCGGGAAAAGCTTCGGACATGGTCGCCTCTTTCCACCAGCAGCTTAACTATAGCGCTGCCCAGGAAACCTCCACCTCCTGTAACCAGAACTTTTTGAGATGCTCTTTTTTTCATACCATTTTCTTATGAATATTTTCGATTATCGCCATTGCATTGATATTGACAACAAAATCAGCAAAATATACTACAATCAGAAAAAAAAGTAAAGTAACAATCGTTTTTGAAAAGCAATCAAATTTCCTGGTAACTACTCAGGTCAACCAAAATCGATGATATTGCCGCTATAACGGCAAGAAAGAACTGTTTTAGACCGGTGATAAACAGTAAACCTGGTTTGACTGTTGTCAACAAATAGAAATGTCCGGTTTCATAGCAAATTCAGCGTGGTATGGTAAAGAGCGCTTTGATTCTTACACCAACTCCTCTTGTGAGCCAGTGGCAGGGAGAATTGAAAACAAAATTCGGGCTTGATATCCCTTCCACAGATGATCCGGATTATGGTCAACTATGATCTCCCTTGGAATCCCATGAAAATCGAACAGCGGATCGGACGTATCCATCGTATCGGGCAGGAAAAAGAAGTGATGATTTACAACCTGTGCGCCATCGGTAGAATTGAAGACTATATTCTTGAGGTGCTGGATAAAAAGATCAATATGTTTGAAATGGTAATCGGTGAAATTGATATGATCATGGGAAGAGTCAAGGGCGAGCAGGAGTTCTTTGACATGGTCTATAGCATCTGGAACAATTCATCCTCTGAAAAAGAAAGACAAAAGTCTTTTGATCAACTTGCGAGCACACTGAAGAGATCTAAAACTCTTTATAAAAAGACCAAAGAACTGGATGAAAAACTATTTGGGGAAAACTATGAGCTTTGAGCCTGATCAAGAGATAGAACGCTTTGTCTGTCGATTCCTTGAAACGCACGGAGCTGTGCTGGAAAAGAATAGTAAAGAATTCGAGGCGCTCTTGTTTGAAAGTCTGTCCGGATTGCTTAAGACTCCCGAACACATTTACATCAACAGGGGTTTTGTCCCAGACACTCCGGACGCTGATCCTGAGTCCAGGCTTACATATTCCATCAATTACGGCTCGCACCTCCTCGAGAAAATGGTTAATGCTGCATGTGTTCAGGTTCCCTTGCTTGCCTGTCAAATCTCGAAGAATATTATGCCGGCCTAAAAAATGTAATGCTCCAAATGGTATCAAGTCATATGCGGACACCTATAATTCGGAATATAAGCTGCATAAAATCGTAGCATACAACCGTGAGCCGTGTGCCTTTACATTCCAGGCGCTCAGGACAATACTCTGTTGAGGATGGTAATGTTTTTCAAACACGTTCAGACTTTTAGACTGGGTTACCCACCCTGATTTGACTTCCCAATATGGTACTTTCTGCAAGGACATTTTGCACGCATACGGTATTTTTTACAACTTAGCGTTGCCATGTGGTGTAATTAACGATTTCGTTCTATTCATAATTACACTCCTACCTTGGCTGAAGTTACAAACAAAATAATCGTTATTTACTATTCAGGATTTGGACATTTTCCACTTTGTATTTAAACCTATCTATGTTCATTTGTGTGAATCTGCGGCTGAATGGTTACGAAAAGAGGATAGCCTTACGGCGTTAATGTATCTATTATCGTGCTGGTTGTGACATCTATGCTGTAGCTGCCATTCACCCTGGCATGCGTGACTGTCACCGAGCCGCCGCCGGCTATGCTTATAGTGCTGCCGTCACTTGCCCTGATTCCGGAATAATTGACACCTGCCGCCGGACCAATGATTGCTTCCGCGGGCGGGTTTCCTCCGGGATTATTAGTCAGCCATGCGTGCACGACTGTGTGAGCGTTCCGTGCGTCCGTCCTTGCGGCTGTCATATAGCTCCGTGAACGGTACTGCATAAACTGTGGGACTGCAATCGCGGCCAGGATGCCGATAATAGCCACTACGATCATCAATTCAATAAGCGTAAACCCTTTTTTGTTCGTGTTGGTTGTCATTGTTGAAACCTCTTACGACATATCAAAGAGACGGCTCCAGCTTTGGGGATGATAACAGGATAATGACCCACAGACCTTTCCAAAAAGAAAAAGGGGGCGATTGTGCCCCCTTTTCTTTTAAGCGACTGTGGGAATGGTTGTCAGTGTTTTGTTGGGTTTCGTTCCTCAACCCAACCTACGAGCTCAATAGAATCAGATAATTAGCTTTCGGTGATAACACCTGCGTTATCTAAAGTATATGTTTTATCACCTGAGCCATGTATGAAAGCCGCAGTGCAAGTAATAACGCCTGTTGCGGCAACGTAAGCAAAGTCGCCAGCGCTGGGAGCCATACCACTGTATCCAGCAGGCGCACCATCAGTAGAGTAGGTATAGTTACTTTGACCGGTAGAGTTTGCTGCACAGGCTGTATAGAAGTTTCTCGCATCGGATTGTGCTTGTGCATTGTATCCTTTTATTCTATAGGAAATAAAATTTGGGATAGCGATGGCGGCCAGGATACCGATGATAGCGACAACGATCATCAATTCAATCAGTGTAAAACCTTTTTCATTGTTTGGTCTTAGTTTTCTAATCATAATTTTTCCTCCTTTTTTAAGTTATATATTTTTAAAAAACTTGTTAGATGTTTTGACTCTGCCTGCCTGGATTTTCCTTGAAATTTTTTTACGATTTACCTCCTTTTTTAACTGATTTTTGTTCTAATGGTTTTGTTTATTTTTCTGTTTTGATTTTGTAATTATATGAAAGCAACTATTGTGCCATATTATGTTGCCGCATATTGTTTCGTTAATAGCAGGCCGCAAAGCTTTTAATTACAAATAGTTATGCGAAATATTTTTCAATATCCAGGATTTATATTCTTCTAACTGCGACAACAAAACCAGTGATTTTCACCAAAGGCATGTTGTTTTCACCAGAAACTGAAGGTGGATAGGCTGAAGGCTGAAGGCTGAAGACTGAAGGTGGAAGGCTATCATGGAGTTTCAGCTAAGTTTGTCAAACATTATTGTTGACGATATTATACAAAACTGTATAATATCGTCAACAATTATTACAACGGTGTCGTCTATGTATAACGAAAAGAAGATAAAAAAATCGGAGTTGTTACAGTTGATTTTACTGGACAACCTTTACGCTCAATCCGGATCAGACTGTATCATTTTTAAGGGCGGAACAGCATTAAGATGGGTCTATGGCGGAATGAGGTTTTCGGAAGATCTCGATTTTGTAACCGACTTACCCAGGGAAGATGTGGAAAACATCTTAGCCGGGGCATTTCAAAAAACTCAAATGGCCTGTATTGCCCAGTTTGGTCCGGGAAAATCAGAACATCAGCGTAAAAGCGGTCGGAAAGAAGCAATCAGGATGTTTTTTATATATCGACCTGAAACTCAACGTGAAAGAATTGCTGTAAAGTTAGAGTTCGAATTTTTAGCGCCCGGCCGAAAACCGCGGTTGCAAAAATTTGTTCTGAGGGATTTGCCGTCAGTTGCAGGACTAGTCACCAGCGGAAAGCTGATAATTCCATACTCAAGCAGTATCATTTTAGCAGAAACTCCCGAGGAGATCCTGTCTGATAAAATCAGAGCCCTTTATGAAAGAAGATATCTCAAAGGGAGGGATATTTATGATATCTGGTGGATAAAAAAACAACTAAAAGCAACCCCAACGTGGATCAAGGTCAGGGAAAAACTTGTTATGTATCAAGCTCCTTTTGTTCCGGCCAGAGGAGTATCTTGCTTTCAACAGAGGGAATCTACCTCAAGTATCATAGAGGCCTTAAAAAGAGATTTGCCCCGGTTTTTGCCACAAAATATCATCGCCATGTATCAGGAAGCAAATTTTAGCGATTTCATCACTACACTGAGGGAAGTCATCTCAATCCTTTTAAATCAGGGGATGACCGAATATTTTAACCTAAGTTGAGCGATTTTTGGGGAAGAAATGTGCTGAGATCTTGATGCATAAGGGTTTGCGAAAACCGCAAGCATACCCGTGGATATGTCGAGGATTATCGCGAATCCTTGATGCGCAAGAGATCAGTGCAGATCGAGCCAAAAATAGCTCAATTCAGGTTTAAAGATTATGAAAGAAGAAAGATCAACACTTAAGCGTTTGAAACTCCTTCCCGTACTTTTTCGCAAGCAGGATGCAGAAAAATTGACTCCTCATGCGGGTACGTTTTTATCACGGGCAGTTAAAAAAGGATTAATCTATCGTATTAATCGTGGAAACTATATCAATTCCTTTCTTTGCGGCCTTCCAAGCGTGGAGGAAGCAGCATGTTTTTTAAAACCGTCAGCCTACATCTCCTGCGAATGGGCATTGAATTATCATGGTATCACCCTGCAGTCTCCCATGGTATGCACCGTCGTAACCCTAAGCGCCTCTGTCGGCAAGAAGCGAAATATTCAGTATCAGGGAATCACTATTGAATTTTCAAGAATCGCACCCTCGCTTTTTTTTGGGTTTACTTACCGGGACAGGTTTTACATGGCTTCGCCTGAAAAGGCCATTCTGGACACCCTCTATTACCGCGGAATGATTCCGGCCCAGGATGAGCTGGAACTGGATAAGGTGGACTTTAATCTTCTTTCAAAGATGGCTTGCAGATATCCTTTATCGGTTTCCCGTTCGATAGTTGATTTAAGAGTATAAGCTAACCTCCACCCTGACCCTCTCTTCAAGGGGAGAGGGGAATAACAGGTCATTTAAATATCCAGTTTTTCAAGTCTGTAGCGCAGTGAATCGAAGCTTATGTTGAGATATTTAGCGGCCTTTGTTTTTGAACCATTTGCCTTTTGAAGAGCTTTTGTTATCAAAAGCTTCTCTACCCTTGCCAGCTCCTCATTCAAGTCCATGCCTTCTTCAGGAATGCCGGCACTTAAAGCAGTATTTTTATCTATCTCACCTGTTCCAGGCATAATGAGGTTTTCCGGTAAAATTATATTCGTTGTTTCGAGGGCAACACTTCTTTCAATAATATTTTCCAGCTCCCTTACATTTCCGGAAAAAGGGTACTCCATAAGAAGCCTGAGGGCATAAGGAGATATCTTCGTGATTTCTTTTCCAAATTCTTTCGAATACTTTTCTATAAAATATCTTGCCAGCATGGGAATGTCTTCATTTCTTTCCCTTAAAGGCGGAATTTTTACAGGAATTACGTTGAGCCTGTAATAGAGATCTTCTCTGAAGCCGCTATTTTTAACTTTTTGCTCCAGATCCTGATTTGTAGCAGATATGATCCTTACATCCACCTTGATATTCTCTGTACCGCCTATTCTTCTGAAGGTTTTTTCCTGAACCACCCGGAGGAGTTTGACCTGAAGAAACGGGGGCAACTCACCGATTTCGTCAAGAAAGATCGTTCCCATGTGCGCGACCTCAAAAAGGCCGGGTTTATCCGCATGGGCTCCGCTGAATGACCCCTTCATATAGCCGAACAGTTCACTTTCCAGGAGGTTTTCCGGTATGCCGCCGCAGTTTATAATGACAAATGGTTTATCTTTTCTGGAACTGTTTTCATGGATGGCCCCGGCAACAAGCTCTTTACCTGTGCCGCTCTCGCCGGTAATAAGAATGTTGGCAGTAGTATCCGCCACTTTTCTAATAACTGAATAGACCTTTAACATCCCCTTGCTTTTTCCGATCATATTTCCAAAGGAAAGAGCATCCTCTACATCCTTCATGAAAACAGCATCTTTCTCTTTGACACCCTTCTTGTTGAGCGCGTCCTTTATCACAGCCTTGAGGTCCTCAACGTCAAAATTCTTTTCAAGATAGTCGTATGCCCCCTCTTTCATTGCGGCAACCGCTGTCTTTCCGGAAGCGTATGCTGTAATTAATATGACCAGGGTTTTCGGTGAAATCTCTTTGATACTTTTCAAAACATCGATTCCATCGATTTTGGGCATTTTCAGATCAGTAATGGCCAGGTCGAATTTATGCTTTTTGCAGAGACTTAACGCTTCTTTACCTCCGGAAGCAGAGGCAACCTCATATCCTTCTCTGGCAAGCAGGATCTCAAGAAATTCTCTCATACCCTGATCATCATCAACAACGAGAATCTTCGCCATCTGAGACCTCCTCCTGTCGCGGCAGCAAAACTATACAATCCGTTCCTTTTCCTGGTTTGCTTTTGATTTTGATTTTCCCCATGTGACTCTCCACAATCCTGTTTACAATTGCCAGTCCAAGGCCTGTGCCATTCTTCTTTGTTGTGTAAAAAGGTTCAAATACTTTGTCTTGATTTTTTTCTTCGATTCCACAGCCGTTATCGCTTATCCGTATCTCAAGATATTCTTTTGTATCATTAAAAACCTCGCTGGTTTCTATTTTCAATTTGTCTCCTTCGGGCATTGCCTGGACGGCATTTGAAATCATGTTCCAGATCACTTGTCTTATCTCTGCCTTGTTTCCGTATATACTTGTCTGATTGCACAAGTTCTTGATTACTTCGATATCTTCACGCCATTCATGGCTAAAGCGAAGAGATTCGAGGAGATCATCTATAATGACTTCAACGTTAATATCCATCCGCTCAGACGGTTTCGGCCGCGCCAGAAGAAGGAAGTCTTTAACAAAGCCGTCAAGCCGATCCTTTCCTCTCAGAATGATTTGCATGAGTTTTTTATCTGTTTCATCCACTCTAAGATTTTTGCTCAACATCTGAATCGGACCGCTGATTGATGCAAGAGGATTTCTTATTTCATGGGCGAGACCCGCCGCCATTTCACCAACAAAGGCAAGTCTTTTGTTCCTTTCAATTTTACGTTCCATTTCTTTAATAACCGTCAAATCCTGAAAGATCAGAGTATTACCGACTTTTTTTCTATTGCTGTCAACAAGGGTGGAAACAGAACAACCCAGTATATTTCCTGAATCTGCAACTTCAAATCTGCTCCCCTGTTTCCATTGATTCTTTTTATTCAGCATTTTGGAAAGAAGAGGGAAGACATCACTGATCTTTTTATTTATAATTTCAGAATACAAAAAACCGGTAATTTTTTCAGCTGCTCTGTTAAAGGATTTTATATTGCCATGGAGATCGATTGTTAATATCCCACTGTTTACAGACTCGATTATGCTTTTGTGCAGCAGGTCGAGTTGATCAAATGCACTTTCCTTTTCTTCCAGGAGGTACCTGGCCCTCTTTTCCTGTTTGACGGCAAAACTTGTCAGCAATGCAATAATATAGAGAGATATGATGTGGATAAAAATCCTCGAAAAGATATAGCCGGCTTCATAGTTGTAATCATAATCCCATATGTATATTGGTTGAATAAGACCGTAATATTCCAGATTAAGCAGCAGCCCGTAAAATATGCTGCCGGCCGAGGCTGAAATTAACCCTCCCCTGCCTGCCAAAAAGAGCGTTGAATAGATGATAACCAAAGGATAAAGGACAGAATAGATACTCTCAATTCCGCCGGTTGCATATACAAGTCCGGTTATCAATGAAACATCTGAAAGGCTTTGAATGTAGATATTCAGCCTGATGTTTTTGATGATCTTTGGAATGAAAAGGCAGGCAAAAGAAAAAAGATAGATTAATGATATGATGAAATATACCGGCGTGAGCGCTGCCTGTAAAGATGCTTCTGTTTCTTTAATCCGGATAAAGGTTGTAATGCCGAGCAGGAAGGTTGCAATTATAAACCTGAAAAATATCAACCATCGAAGTCTTTTATCCAGAGAATTATCTTTCAAATACGATCTCCATGCCTATCATGGTAAGAACTGCCTTGCCTTTCATGCTCAGAAACTAAGTTTTTACCCTTTTTACTTTTCAAGTCCAAGCTTTTCAAAGCGGTATCTTAAAGACCGCAGGTTAATGCCAAGCAAACTTGCTGCTTTGTTCTTGTTGCCATTGCTGCAATCAAGAGCTTTTTCAATATAGGCTTTCTCAATTTTTTCAAGGATGGCATCAAGAGAAACACCATTTGAAACTTCATCAAGATCAAAACGCTTATCTTTTATTCCTTCAATCCATCTGCGTTTATGAATGGAAATAGCAAGACTTTCAGGCAGAATAATATTTGTATTTGAGAGAGCTACGCTTCGTTCCAGCAGGTTTTCAAGCTCGCGAATATTTCCAGGGAAGTCATATTTCTGTAATAAGTCAATGGCATATGAAGATATCTTGGTAATTTCCTTGCCGATTTCTTTTGAATATTTTTCAAGGAAATGTTGGGAAAGGGCGCGAAGGTCGTTCTTTCTTTCTCGGAGCGGCGGCATCTTAATTTCTATTACATTAAGGCGATAGAACAGGTCTTCTCTGAAATTTCCGGCAATAACCTCTTCCTCAAGATTTTTGTTGGTGGCTGAAATGATTCTTATATCCACCGAAATATCCTCGTTGCCGCCAACCTCCTTAAACACCTTTTCCTGAATAACTCTAAGTAACTTAACCTGTATAGAAAGACTGAATTCCCCGATTTCATCCAGAAAAACAGTGCCTTTGTCGGCAATCTTAAAAAGACCCTTATTATCCTGCGTTGCGCCTGTAAAAGAGCCTTTCTTATGACCAAAAAGCTCACTTTCTATTAAAGTTTCAGGAATGCCTCCGCAGTTTATAGCAACAAAGTGCCCATCACGGCGGTTGCTTTGCTCATGTATGGCACGGGCAATTAATTCCTTACCTGTCCCGCTTTCACCTGAAATAAGAATATTTGTCTTGGTTTTAGCAACCTGCCTTACCATATCATAAATATGCAGCATACGCGGGCTGTTGCCAACTATCATGCCAAAGTGGAGATTTTTTTTCAGCTCGCTGTCGAGGATTTCTTTTTCATGTTCTATTGTTTTAATATCAAGAGAGTTTTTTATGGTTTGTTTAAGCTCTTCATTGTCAAATGGCTTGGGGACATAGTCATAAGCACCATCATTCATGGCTTCAACTGCGGTTTCCGCAGATGCATAGGCGGAAATCATAATCACCACAGTATGTTGACTCTTTTTTTTTGCTGCCCTTAATACGTCGAGTCCACTTATATCGCCCAACCTTATATCGCAAAGCAAAAGGTCAAAATGTTTTTTATTGATCAACGAGATAGCTGTTTTCCCGTTTTCAGCGCAGGAAACCTTATAGCCCTCTCTGCTTAGGAATAGCTCAAGAAATTCGCGCATGCTAAGCTCATCATCAACAACTAGTATTTGTTTGGATTTATTTGACATAGTATTTTTTGCTTTCAAAATTAATTTTCATCAAACAAGATCTTGCCGCTGACCATGGTTAGAATTGCTTTGCCTTTCATATTCCAGCCATTGAAAGGAGTGTTCCGGCTGAGCGACTGGAATTTGCTGGAATCGATTTTATATGAAAGGTCCGGATCAATGATAGTAATATCAGCAGGCCTGCCGGTTTTTATACCGATGTCGAGACCGAGAATTCTTGCCGGATTTATTGACATTTTTTCGACAAGATTTGTTAGCGATATTACACTATTCTGAACCAGTTTCAAGGATAGAGAAACAGAGGTTTCGAGTCCAATAATACCATTAGCCGCCTGGTCGAATTCCACCTCTTTTTCAATGTAAGAATGGGGCGCGTGATCAGTCGCTATAACGTCTATAGTGCCATCTGCCAGTCCTTCCAGAATTGCTTCTCTATCCTGGCTGGAGCGTAGAGGAGGATTCATTTTCGCATTAGTATTATACCCTTTTACGGTATCTTCGGTCAGTGTAAAATAATGCGGTGCGGTTTCGGCAGTTATCTTTACTCCTCTTTTCTTTGCATTTCTTATCGCCAGTACCGATTCTTTTGTGCTGACATGGGCAATGTGGACGCAGCTTCCTGTTAGTTCGCAAAGAGCTATATCCCGCATAATCATTATGCTTTCAGCAGCATTAGGTATTCCGGCCAGTCCCATCCTTGTTGCGACAGCACCTTCGTTAACTACTCCGTTTGCAGCAAGGTCAAGGTCTTCGCAGTGAGAGATAATGGGCATACTGAATCCCTTTGCATATTCCATAGCCCTTCGCATAAGCTGACCGTTACTCACAGGGTTGCCGTCATCAGAAAGCGCTATTGCTCCCGCTTCTTTTAATTCTCCATATTCGCACAGAGATTTTCCATTTAAACCTTTACTTATTGCAGCAACCGGATAAACCCTGACCGTGTCTGCAATGGCTGCTTTTTTTAATATATATTCGGTTATCTGTCCGTTGTCGTTAACAGGATTTGTGTTCGGCATTGGGCATATCGCTGTAAAACCGCCATATGCGGCGGAAAGACAGCCTGATTTTATTGTTTCTTTATATTCATGACCCGGCTCACGCAGATGAACGTGCATGTCGATAAGGCCTGGAGTAACTATTTTGCCGGAAGCATCAATGATTCTGACCTCCGACCCCTGATCCCTGATCCCTGATCCCTGATCTTTTATTTCAGCTATTTTCCCATCTTTAATGAGAATGTCCATAATTCCGTCTAAGTTTCCGGGATCAATGACTCTTCCGCCTTTAATCAGCACCAGCATTTCGTGCACCTCCTGATACCAGATATAAAAGGGCCATGCGGACGGCAACGCCATTTGTTACCTGATCAAGAATTATTGAATACGGGCCATCTACAACTTCATAAGCTATTTCAACTCCCCGGTTGACAGGCCCCGGGTGCATTATCAGCACATCGCTTCGTGCGTTTTCCACCCTTTCTTTTGTAAGTCCATAGACTTTTGAGTATTCACGTTCGGTAGGGAACAAAAAGTTTTTTTGTCGTTCCTTTTGTATTCTCAGCATCATTATAACATCAACATCGCATATAGCCTCGTCCACATTATAACTAACTGATGCTCCAAGGGTTTCAATGCCTTTTGGAATCATGGTTGGAGGGCCGGCAATTACAACCTTCGCACCCATTTTTGTAAAGCCTGTAATATTTGATCTTGCCACCCTGCTGTGTGATATATCTCCAATTATTGCTATATGCAGCCCTGAAATTCTTCCTTTCTTTTCCCTGACCGTCATCAGGTCAAGGAGCGCCTGGGTCGGGTGAGCATGCATGCCATCTCCGGCATTGATAACAGAAGATTTGACCAGACGTGCAAGCAGGTGGGGAGTACCTGCAGATGAATGCCGTAATACAATGATATCAGGATTCATGGCTTCAAGATTTTTTGCCGTGTCTGCAAGGGTTTCCCCTTTTACAATACTGCTTGAAGCCGTAGATATTGACAGGCTGTCGGCACTTAGCCTCTTTGCGGCAATATCAAAAGATATGCGTGTCCTTGTACTGGGCTCATAAAAGAATAAAACTACTGTTTTACCCCTCAAAGCCGGAACCTTTTTAATTGGCCTTATCGAAATTTCCTTCATTCTGTCGGCTGTATCCAGAATCAAGTTGATTTCGTCAACAGAAAGGGACTCCATGTCCAGAATATCTTTTTTTGTAAACAGCATAGTACTCCTGTTGTAACAATTTAGCCTTT
>JAJSZW010000045.1:0-22522 GCA_030262895.1 Deltaproteobacteria bacterium
TCCTGGAAATTATTGCATGGAAAGAAGAAGATTTTACAAGAGAAGTGTTTGTTAGGATTGATGGGAAGATTACTTTTCCTCTCCTTGACGATATACATGCGGATGGCCGTACAACTATGGAAGTAAAGAAAGAGATTGAAACAAAATTAAAAGAATTTATAGAAGATCCTATTGTAACTGTTATATTAAAGAGTCCTATGAGTCAAAAATTTTATATTCTGGGCGAAGTATTAAAAACCGGTGAGTATCAGCTTGCAAAAAAACTGACAATTCTTCAGGCATTTGCCCTTGCAGGAGGTTTTACCGAATGGGCCTCTAAAAAAGAGATAATTCTCCTGCGCAATGAAAATGGTATAGACAAGCTTATAAGGGTGAATTATAAAAATATTATAAAAGGAAAAGACTTGAGTCAGAATGTAAACATAAAAGTAAATGATACCATAATTGTTCCTTAGAAAAAATGGTAAAAATTCACCACAGAGTGCACAGAGAACACAGAGCAAACTTTTTTGTTTTAATCATTGATTAACTGGTACCTATCGTCTTCTTCCACCAACAGGTCACAATGCGATAACCACAATCTAACTTAACACCTCTATATTTCACAGACAGTTCTTTTTGCCGCTCTTTTGTAAATATTGTTTATTTACTTCTATCACTTATTTTCTGTGGCGAAGGATTACCTTGGAGAACTAATACTATGAAACATAAATTCACTTCTTTAATGGCAATGTCTATCTTTTTTTTAACAGTATCACATGCTGTTGGGTTTCAGGCAACTTTCACGCCAAGCATATCTATCAGTGAGGAATATACTGATAACATGGATCTGACTGATAACAACGAAGAATATGAATATATTACTTCTGTTTCCCCTGGATTTAGTTTCCAGGTATTTGAAAAAACATACGGAGCATCGCTTTTTTATAGCCCTTCCTATATGCATTATGATAGATTTCCCAAAAATAATACATGGCGGCAAAACGCATCTTTTTCAGGATGGAGCGATCTGTCAAAACATACAAAGCTTACAATAAGTGATATATTTGTGCGCACAGAAGATCCTGCCAGCGAAGAAGATAGAACTATAAGAAGAAATAGAGAACCTTACTATACAAACTCTTCCAGCTTAAATCTTAATCATAAATTTAGCGAGCGTGATAACATTGGACTCGGCTATTTACACAGCTTTCTTGAAAATACAGATTCGGATATTGAAGATAATGAAAGACATAAACCATCAATAATTTATTCCCACAAGTTTAATCCTCATTTAAGCCTTGACACAAATATTTCTTATACCAGAGGCAATTTTGAAGTATCCGATAATTTTGATAACTGGAATGGAAGTTTAACATTAGCCAATAAGTTCACAAAATATTTTGAAGGATCTATCCGGTATTCTCATACTATTATGGATTATAAAGGAGATACCGAAGATTATAAAATTTATGATCCTTCAATAGGAATAAACTATACATTTACTGAAGATACATTTCTTTCTTTGAATGTCGGCTATTTTATTCAGGACAGAGAAAACAGTGATGACGAATCAGGTTTAACTCTAAATGGAAGTCTTGGGAAAACATGGGAGTTTAAGCGAGGCTCAATAACTGCTACTGGATCAAGCGGCTATGAGGAATCATATTTTGGAGCTGAGAACCTTGGATTTAATAGATACTATGGGGCACAAGCCTCTGCTAACTATAGGTTAACAAAGTCTTTGACGGGCAATATTTCCGGTTCATTTAGAAGAAATAAATATGTAAATCAAGATGACAATAGAACTGACAAGCTTAAAAATGCAGGTGCAGGGCTGACCTTTAATCCAATTACAATAAGATGGCTGCATTTAAGTCTTAATTATTCATATAATACAGTTGATTCTACCGAAGAAGAAAACGAATACGATGAGAATCGGGTTCTTTTAAGTATTACCCTGTCTCCCCCAAATCCAATCCCCCTGAAATAACATAAACCGTAATAGTCCACCGCACAGGATAAAGCTAAAAATACAGTTACCGAATGGTTTCTTATAATTCCTTCGTGCTTTTCGTGGTGAAACAAGCCCAACAAACCCAATGAACCTAACAAACTCAAGCAACTCAACTAACCCAATGAACCTTCTCCTTATAGCCGGTGCACGGCCCAATTTCATGAAGATAGCACCTATTATCAAGGCTATCTCCAATAGAAATAATTGCGGTAATCGATCTATAGAATACAAGCTGGTGCACACAGGCCAGCACTACGATATCAATATGTCACAAGTCTTCTTTAAAGAGCTTGACATTCCATCTCCAGACATCAATCTTGAAGTCGGTTCTTCTTCTCATGCAGTCCAGACAGCTAATATAATGATCCATTTTGAAGGAATATGCCTGCAGGAAAAACCGGATTATGTGGTTGTTGTTGGAGATGTTAATTCAACTATGGCATGCACTTTAGTTGCTGCAAAAATTGGCATAAAGGTCGCTCACGTAGAAGCAGGACTTCGCAGTTTTGATAGAACCATGCCGGAGGAAATTAACAGGATCGTCACTGATTCCCTTGCTGACATTCTCTTCACTCCATCGACAGACGCTGATGAAAATCTTATAAAAGAAGGAATTCCTAAATCAAAGATAAAGTTTGTCGGAAATATAATGATTGACACTCTTATAGCAAATCTTGAAAAAGCCCGGAATAAGAAAACTCATATGCGACTGGGACTTAAAGAAAATAATTTTGTATATGTTACGCTTCACAGGCCTTCCAATGTGGATAACAAAGCAGCCCTGAGTACTATCATGGGTGATCTTGACAGGTTATCGTCCTCTTTACCTGTATGTTTTCCTCTGCATCCTCGCACCAGGAAAATGCTTGCACAATATGGGATTTCGTGTGGAAGCAACAAAAACCTGAAGTTAATAGACCCAATAGGTTATCATGATTCCATCTGCCTTGCAGAACAAGCCGGATTTGTTTTAACCGATTCAGGGGGACTCCAGGAGGAAACGACTTTTTTCCAGACTCCGTGTCTTACACTGCGTCCGAACACAGAACGTCCAATTACCATAACCGAAGGAAGCAATAAATTAACTAATATAAAAAGACTGTGGTCGGATATAGAAGAACTATTAAAAGGAAATACAAAAAAGGGTAAAACCCCTGACCTATGGGACGGACATACTGCCGAAAGAATAATAGAATATATGCTTTCATAGCTTCCTGGTCTCTTGTCACTCCAGCCTGCTGGCTTCAGATCAACCATGGTGTAATCCGGGCCAAAAAACAAAATTTAACTTACACTTCACGCGCCGAGAGAGAGTGACAAAGAAATAAAATGCATATCAAGGCACTCCAGTTGACCACAAGAAGCTCTGTCGATTTTTGTTGCAAACAAGCTTAATGCACTAATCAAGACGCGGCCCCAATCATTTTAAATCCCTTTGAAATAAGTTTATAAGTTTACAGCGTCCCCAACTCACCCCGGCGGGGAAGTAGTGAAACAAACCCAATGAACCATATTCTTTTAACCATTGATGTTGAAGACTGGTTTCAGGTAGAAAACTTCAAGAACTATATACCTTTTTCCTCTTGGCCATCATATGAACTGCGCGTTGAAAAAAATAGTCACCGCATCCTAGACCTCCTGGACTCAATTACGCTTGAGCCTTCCAGCCTCTTAGCCTCCCAGCTTTCCAGCAGAAAAAACTCGCCTAAAGCGAGTTTTTTCGTTCTCGGCTGGCTTGCTGAGCGCCTACCCGGTCTTGTTCGCGAAATACACTCACGCGGCCATGAAGTAGCATCTCATGGTTATAATCATAACCTTTGCAATCAACAGTCATGCGAGGATCTAAAAAAAGATCTCAAAGACAGCAAAAAACTTTTGGAAGACATTATTGGATCACAGGTTTATGGTTACCGAGCTCCGAGTTTTGCAATAAACAATGATATACTGCAAGTCATAGAAGACTGCGGGTATCTTTACGATTCAAGTTATAATTCTTTTGCTATGCACGAACGATATGGTCGACTATATCTGTCCAAAAACGAAAATAAAGGAGTTGCAGTTAAAATCTCAAACAATTTTTATGAACTTCCAATCAGCAATATAAAATTTTCAATTCAAAATTCAAAATCCAGAGCCCAAAATTTACAATTACCCTGGGGTGGGGGCGGCTATTTCCGAATTATCCCTCTATCTCTCTTCAAAATGGGAGTTAACTCCATACTAAATAAATATAAAGCATATATTTTTTACATGCACCCATGGGAAATTGATTCCAAACAACCCCGCATAAAAGAAGCTTCATGTTTTGTTAAATTCAGGCATTACGTAAATTTACATAAAAATGCATATAGGTTCTCGTCATTTATAAAATACTTTAGGAAAGATAGCTTTACTACATGTCATAAATATCTGACAGAATTAGGATAGGAGGATAGGAGGCTGGGAAGATAGGAGGAGATTTTCCCAAAGAAGAATTATATGGACTCACTTCACAGCTCCGAAGGGCGGCTTTGTCTATCCCAACTAATATAAAAAGCCTGTGGTCGGATATAGAAGAACTATTAAAAGGAAATACAAAAAAAGGGTAAAACCCCTGACCTCTGGGACGGACACACTGCCGAAAGAATAATAGAATATATGCTTTCATGCCTCCCAGGCTTCCCAGCTTCATAGCTGCCTATCATACCAGCCTGCTGGCTTCAGATCAACCATGGTGTAATTCCAAAAAACAAAAATTCAACCTGTCAAGGGAGTTAGGAACGTTCTGTACGAACGAGTACCATACAGTTGCCAAGTGCGGCGGTTTAATAGCCTCCTGTCTTCAGATTAACCGCTTACTATGGCTAAAAAACAAGCTTAATGCGCTAATCAAGACGCGGCCCCAATTACTCCTCTCAATAGGCCTTACTTGTAGGTATCATCCAACATGTATTCGCTATTAGATAAAATCGGAAATACTCCTTTAGTTGAGATTAAGAGGCTAAACCCGAACCCAGAGGTACAAATTCTGGCAAAGTTGGAGTACTTCAACCCCGGCGGTTCGATTAAGGATAGAACTGCTCTTTGCATGATAGAGACAGGCGAGGCTGACGGTATGTTAACCCCCGACAAGATCATACTGGAAGCAACCAGTGGGAATACCGGGATCGGCTTGGCCATGGTTTGCGCCATAAAGGGGTATCGCCTTTTGCTCACCATGTCAGAGGGTGCCAGCGCTGAACGGCAAAAGATATTGAAGGCGATGGGAGCTGAACTTCACCTCACTCCTGTTCATCTCGGCACTGACGGCGCTATTGAAGAAGCATACCGGTTAGCCCGGGAGAATCCCGACAAATATTTTCTAACAGATCAGTTTAACAGCGAAGCAAATTGGTTGGCGCATTATCACGGTACGGCAGAGGAAATATGGGATCAGACAGGCGGACAAGTGACGGCTGTTGTAGCAACACTCGGTACGACCGGCACGATCATGGGAATCTCAAGGCGGTTGAAAGAGCATAATTCCACCATCCAAATTATCGGGGTTGAACCATACTTAGGGCACAAGATCCAGGGCCTTAAAAATATGCGAGAGGCGTATCGCCCGGAGATATATGAAAAGAATCGTCTGGATAAAAAGCTCAACATAGAAGATGATGAGGCCTTTGATATGGCAAGACAACTTGCCAGACAAGAAGGACTTTTTGCGGGGATGAGTTCAGGAGCTGCAATGGTTGCAGCACAGCAAGTTGCCAAAGAGATGGAACACGGAACGCTGGTTGTTATTTTTCCTGACAGCGGAGAACGGTATTTGAGCACCCCCCTTTTTGCCGTAAAAGAAGTGCCGTCTCTGCGTTTCTATAATACCATGACAAGATCTAAGGAGCCGTTCACTCCTCTGCAACCAGGACGTGTCTCCATCTATTCGTGTGGGCCGACTGTCTACAACTATATAGACATAGGGCTCGCCCGTCGATTTATTGCAAGTGACTTACTTATACGATACCTGGAATACAAGGGATGCGAAGTCACTCATGTGATAAACATCACTGACCTGGATGATCGGACGATTCAGGGATCAGAAAGTGCCGGAATGGATTTGAAGCCGTTTACTGAAAAGTATACTAAAGCTTTTTTTGAAGATATTGAAGCCATCGGCATCAAACCTGCCACGGAATATCCAAAAGCAAGCGACCATGTGGAAGATATGGTCAAACTTGCACGGAGACTTCTTGAAAAAGGGATGGCCTACGAAAAATTGAAATCAGTATACTTTGATATCTCCAGGTGTTCCAAATATGGCAAGCTGTCCAAACTTGACTTGAATAAAATAAAGGTGGGATCAACTGTCGATCTCGACGATTACGAGAAAGAAAACCCCAGAGATTTCACCTTGCTGAAACGAGCTAAGCTTTCAGAACTCAAGCGAGGCATCTATACGAAAACCGAATGGGGGAACATACAACCAGGATGGCATATTGAATGTGCTGCAATGGCCATGAAGTATTTAGGGGAAAGCTTTGATATCCACACCAGCAGTCGCGCGTTGATTTTCCCCCACCATGAAAACGAAATTGCGATCTGCGAATCCCTGACCGGAAAACCCTTGGCCCGGTATTGGCTGCATAGCGATCAAGTACGGACAAGCAGTAAAAACGTAAACTCTGCAGAAGAGGATCGGGTAACCATACGAAAGCTATTACGACAAGGGTATGCCGGAAGAGAGATCAGGTTCTGGTTGCTTTCAAACCATTATAGAAAACCGCTTCACTATTTCGACGATGCATTGCAGCAGGCTCGCCGCTCCCTGCGAAAGCTGGATGAATGTGTCGATTGTCTGAACCATCTTAAGGATGGACAACCCTATGAGGAAATTGATCAGTTAATCTATGATTTCAAACAAGGTGTTGGCGATGCAATGGATGACGATCTGAATATCTCGGCAGCGTTTTCTGCTATCTTTAAGTTTATAAAACAAATTAACAAGTTAATCTCAAATAGTCTTCTGGATAGAACAGGAGCGGATTCTATTATCGGCGTATTAAAGAAGATAGATATAATTTTCAATATATTTAATTTTGAAATACAGCAGTTAGACCCGGAGTTGCTCGACCTTCTACAGGAGAGAACCTTTGCGAAAAACCAAAAAAACTGGGGGCGTGCCGATCAGATTCGGGAACTATTAAAGGAAAAGGGGTTTTTGGTAAAAGACACAGAGAGAGGACCCCAGTTGAGACTAATAAAATAATAACATGCGAATACTATAAGGCCAAGAGACCTTTGAAAAAGGCTCAATTTTGTTCAAGGTCAAGGAGGGCGAAAATTTTAACCACGGGAATACATTGAGTATTTTGAGGATTAAAATTTGAGCCTGACACCGAGATTGAGCAAAAGGGGGTGTTTTTCAAAGGTCTCCAAGAGAGCAATCTTCTTTTTATACACCGCATGCATGCTCATGACGTCGCTAATACCGATGGACAATACCAAAGGTTCCCTCTCTTTTTGGGCAGGCATGGATCCAACGCTTCAGAATCTCCTCCACGTGCCTATGTTCATGGTGTTCATCTACCTCTGCAACCAGGCGCTTGAAGAGGTTGTAAGGAAAATGGCCAGGAGAGTGTGGGTTGTCCTGGGTTTTGCGGCTTTCCTGGGCATCTTCATGGAAGGGATTCAGATTGTTGTACCTGGCCGCTATCCTTCCGGGGGTGATATAATGCTGAACTTCATTGGCGCGGTTTCAGGCGTTTTGCTTCTCCTGAAGGTAATGCAAAATAGAGAGCGCTGAGGTGCCGCAGATTAACTGGTAACATGAAATCATCTACAGACAAACATCTCCTTATGCTTGTTCACAGGATTCCCTATCCACCCGATAAGGGAGATAAAATTCGTTCTTTTCACGAATTTTGTTTTCTCCGGGAAAAGGGCTGGTGCATCCATCTATGCACTTTTGTCGATGACCCAAATGATCTGCCTCATACAGACACACTGAGATCGCAATGCATTACATCTTCCTTTCACAGGCTCAATAATGTCCACCAAAAGATTGCCATGGCTCTGGCGCTCTGCCAAAGAAAACCGCTGAGTGTTGGCGCCTTCTATAATCACCGGGCTCAGCAGTATGTTAATAAGGTACTTTCAGATTATCCTGTCCGTGCGGTCCTCTGTTTTTCTTCTTCTATGGCGGAATACATCTTCCGCTCTCCTGTTTTGAAAAGCTGTTTTGCTATGAGCCAAGTGCTAAGAGCTTCGAGGCGAAAGCCTCGCTTGATCATGGATTTGATCGACGTTGATTCCGACAAATGGCAACAGTATGCCAGCCAAAGTGGAAAATTGCGTAGTTGGATCTACATGCTCGAGTCGAGGCGGCTCGCCTTGTATGAAAAGCAGATTGTGGATGCTCTTGATACCACAACGGTGGTCTCGGAAGCCGAGGCCGATCTCCTGCGGAAGAGGACAGGGGGGGGGTGGAAAGATTCATGCGGTGCCGAACGGCGTGGACACGGTGTATTTCCATCCGGTTTCCAAACAGATTGCTGACAAAAATCGAAAACCTTGTTGTACGCTGATTTTCTGCGGCCTCATGGATTACTACCCAAACGTGGATGCAGTTGTGTGGTTTGTGAAGGAAGTCTTGCCCCGGCTGCGAAGCAAGCTTGGCAGGGTGAACTTTTATGTGGTGGGTGCAAAACCTGCCAAAGAGGTCTTGAACCTCACGGCCCATATAGGCGTCAAGGTGATCGGCCGTGTTGATGACGTCCGGCCCCATATCTGGCAGGCCGCCATCTCGGTAGCGCCTATCCGCATTGCGAGAGGAATCCAGAATAAGGTCCTGGAGGCCATGGCCATGGCAAAGCCGATCGTGGCCACAGAACAGGCGTTCGAAGGCATTGAAGCTGTTCCGGGTCGGGACTTGCTGGTGACAAAGGCAGAACCGGAGGCATATGCGGAAGCAATTACCACCCTATGGGAACAACCCGATCTGGCTGAAAATATGGCGAAAAACGCCAGGCGGGTCGTAGAGAACCGATATGACTGGAACGTCAGGCTCGAAAAATTGCATGCGCTACTATTTTTAAAAAAGCTATGAATGAGATCATGATAAAGGGAAAGACCATCCTGTGTTTTGCGAGCGGATATGACGCGCCGCCGACCAGCAAGCATCACGTAATGCATATCCTGGCCGAGCGGAACGTGGTGTTATGGGTCAACTACCACGCGTCGCGTGTACCCAAGGCGAGTTCCTCGGACCTGCTATACATCATGAATAAGCTCCGGCAGGTCATAGAAGGTCTGAAGTGTCTGCGGAAGAATCTGTACGTGCTGACCCCATTGGTCATTCCTCTGCCTCGTTCGCCGATAGCACGACGGCTGAACCGTCTGTTGCTGATTGCTCAGATTCGTATGGTTCTGGGCAAGGTGCGGAACGGCCCGACGCAGATCTGGTCGTTTACGCCCGATATTGCGTATGCGCTGGGCCATTTCAGCGAAGAAAAGGTGGTCTATTACTGCGTCGATGACCATGCATCATTCTCCGGCTACAACAAAGTCCAGGTGCTTCGTGACGAAGAGGAACTGTGCCAACGGTCAAACCTGGTGGTCACAACCTCGATGGCATTGCAGGAGGGTAAGAATCCGTGGAACCCCAACACCATCCTCGTGCCGCACGGCGTGGATTACGATCACTTTAGCCGCGCTGTTCACGAGGACATTTCGTGCCCTGCGGATATGGCCGCCATCCCGAGGCCCAGACTTGGCTTTTTCGGGTTGATTCGCGACTGGGTGGATCTGGATTTGCTTGCTCAGATCGCCCGCAAGCGACCGGATTGGCACTTCGTCATGATCGGTGATGCGGATTCGAGCGTAGATTTAGGCAAGTACCGGTCAATTCCGAACATGCACTTATTAGGGCGTAAGAGTTACAAAAAACTGCCCGCCTACTGCCGTCACTTCGACATTGGGCTGATTCCATTCAAGGTCAATGAACTGACGCGTGCGGTCAACCCAATTAAGCTCCGTGAATACCTCGCTGCCGGCCTGCCGGTGATATCCACACCAATGCCGGAAGTAAAGCTGTACGAAAACCTGATCGAAATCGTCAACTCTCCCGCTGAGTTTGAGGCGGCCGTGGAGAAGTGCCTCATCGCTGCCGAAGCCGACCGTACTGCCCGTTTGTCTGCCATGTCCAGAGAAACCTGGCCGCAAAAAGTAGAGCAGATTTGTGAGGCGCTGTCATAAACCCTAATGTTGCATAAACAACATGGCAAGGATGTTGATAAAGCCAAGACGGTAAGGGGGGGCATGGGTTTATCGAGCGCCTCTGACAAACACACACATGGTGAAGTCCAGCGACAATATGATGTTTGCCGAGTTGTTTACCCTTCGGGAAAGCCGATGATACTGCATCTGTTGCGTTGTCCAGGATTCGGCGTAAAATTACTACAGCCTCACCCTTTTATATTTGAAATAAAAAGTGCAAACTTTAATGTAATTCAAGAGGCGGAGCTATCTTAAAAGGACGTTTTTCAAAGTTTTCACCAGACAAACCATAATGAACATAGAAATCACCATCAGGCCTTACGAAAAAATGGACCAACAGGCTTGGGACCAATATGTCCTAAACCATCCATTATCAAATCTTTATCATCTTTTTGACTGGGGAAAGATTATTTCTAAAACATACGGCCATAAGAGCTATTATCTTATGGCCGTTCAAGCTGCCTCCCAGCCTCCTCGTTTCCCAGCCTCCCAGCTAAAAGTCGTCGGCATCTTACCCTTGGTTCATTTAAAACACTTCCTTTTCGGAAACACCCTGGTCTCCATGCCTTTTTTTGATATGGGCGGCATATTAGCAGATAACAATGAAATAGAGAAAGCCTTGCTGTACGAAACCGTAAAGCTATGCCAGAAGTTAAAAGTAGACAAATTAGAACTCCGCCATACTAATCATCTTTCATGTCTTGCTCATAATTCACTACCTACTGAAACTTTGCAAAACTTTTCTTCCTTCCTGCAAAGCCGGATTGGATATTCTCAGATTCTTTTGGAAGCCGAGAAAACAAAAAGATCAAGTCAATCCTGTAAATCCTGTCAGAAAAATATTCAAAACTGGGCCTTTCAGACGCGCTCACATAAAGTTCGTATGTTGCTTGATCTTCCGGATTCATCTGAAAAATTAATGAAATCTTTTAAATCAAAACTACGCAGTCAAATCAGAAAGCCTATAAAGGAAGGTCTGAAACCTCGATTCGGCGGGCTTGAACTTCTGAATGATTTCTATGACGTATTTTCAACCAATATGAGAGATCTCGGATCGCCTGTTCATTCAAAGCATTTTATGAAAAACGTTATTGAAGCGTTTCCTGATAAAGCAAAAATAGTCATAATTTACAAAGAAAATAAACCGATAGCCTGTAGTTTAATGATTGGTTTCAAACACATATTAGAGAATCCTTGGGCTTCGGCTTTAAGAAAATATAGCAGACTCAGTCCAAATATGCTTCTTTACTGGGCAATGATTGAATATGCCTGTGATAATGGATATAATCAGTTTGATTTTGGCCGTTCATCCCCTGATGAAGGAACCCACAAATTTAAAAAACAGTGGGGGGCCGAATCTGAAACTCTGCACTGGCACTACATATCCTTAAACGGTCATGTATTGGGCGAAGAAATGTCGGAAAAATCCAGTTTCGCAAGAGCTATACAATACTGGAAAAAATTGCCGGTTTCACTTACAAAAATTGTAGGTCCATATATTCGAAAATATATCGGGTTGTAATACGGTCATAACTTTTCCTTGGTTAATTCTGTCAAACAAGCTTAATGCACTAATCAAGACGCTACACTTCGAAGATTGGAATTTGATGGTTTTATAATGACTTCGTGTTCTTCGTGGTGAAAAAAGAATATGTAGTTATCTTTTTGTGGTAAGTTGTTTTCTTAATTATGGACGTCCATAACTCTGCACGTACTCATATCCGCAATCTCCTGTTTAACTGGGGAGGCCATGCCGCCATGCTGTTGGTGATGTTTTTCCTGTCGCCCTACATTATCGGCAAGCTCGATGCGGTATCGTACGGAATCTGGAGTCTGCTGAACGTCCTCACCGGTTACATGGGTCTGTTCGACCTGGGAGTTCGTGCCAGTGTGGGAAGACACGTCGCTCTCTATCTTGGCAAGGGTGACGAAAAGGGGGTCGATGAGACGATACGTGCAGGCTTGGGCTTCTTCTCCCTGACAGGCTGGTTAATTCTTGTTGCAGGCATCATTTTGGCTTGGCTGTTCCCGCAGATCTTCCGTAGCATCTCCGCGGAGCACCACAGAATGGTACGGATGCTCCTACCTTTGATGGTGGTCAATGTATGGCTCTCAGCCCTGGCTGCCATTTACTCCAGTGTGCTTGCAGCCCATGACCGTTTCGACGTTGCTCGTAGTATAGATATTGGCGTGCTTATCGTTCGGACGGCAGGGACAGTGTGGGTTTTACATATTGGCTGGGGGCTTTGGGGTCTGGTGGGTTCGGTCGTTGTCGGCAACATTCTCGCTGTCGCAGGTAATTGCATCTGCGCCCGATTTCATCATCACGGTTTGCGCAGTTGGCCGCTTCTGTATTCACGGGAGCGACTCAGGGAGATCGTCAATTACGGCCTTGCTGCATTCGTATCATCGGCTTCCGTCAAGATCATCGGGCAGACCGATCTGATCATCGTGGGAGTGGCGTTAAGCGTTTCAGACGTTCGAGAGTACAGCGTTGGTGCGATGATCGTCTACTACTCTTCAACATTTGTCACGCTGATTGGGCGGACTTTCTTTCCAGTCGTTCAACGCGCAGTCGCTGCTGGAAGGATGGGAGAAGCTCGTCACTTCCTATATCGACAAGTCCGTCTCGCTTTGTGCTTTGGCCTTCTCGTTTACGTTGGATTTGCCATATACTCGCGTTCATTTATCCGGCTCTGGATGCTTCAGGACAATTTCGACGAAAGGTCTGTTGAGGCGTCTGCCCTGGTTATGACCGTTCTGGCCATAGCACAACTGCCATTGCTTTATACTCGTCCATCTCTGAACCTCTTGGCCGCCATGGGATATATTCGCTTCAATGCTGGAATAGCAATCATTGAGGCCCTTGCAAATTTGGGGCTATCCCTCTATTTTGTTTTGGTCATGCGCTGGGGATTGGCAGGTATCGCAGCAGGAACCCTCGTTAGCCGCCTGCTCGTGTCGGGCATATGGGTGCCTTTCTACCTTTGTCGCCGGGCAGACATACCACTGAGACGCTTTGTGTTTGCTACCCTCCTGCCGGGGATATTTGCGGCAGGTCTTTTCGCCGTGTTCTGTTTGTGTCTTTTGTGGATTTGGCTTCCGACGACGTGGCTTGCTCTGTGGACTCATATCGCCGTTGCGACGCTTTGTTGGGCCGTGCTTGCATCGGTAATGCTGTTGCCGCACGACTACCGTCAGCGTGTGATCGGTCACTTGTGCAGGCTGGTTTTTGGCATGAAGGTGCTACTGAAAGGAATGTGTAACAAGTGAAAATCCTTCACATATCTGCTCTGCCTGTATGGTCTATGGAAGGAAAAGGCGGTATGCCTTCCCTCCGGGAAACTCTTCGCGGGCATGTTCGAGGTGAGTACGATCTCCACTTGATTCTGCCGCGCTACGATCTGTTTTCAGACGAATCCGTACCGTCCACGATTTGCCTGGATGAGGGGTATGAGGTACACGTTGTTGCTTGTCGATGGCTTCCCGCGATCAAGAAGCTCCGGGCTGGTGCTCGTCGCTTGTCTGGAGAGAAGTCAGTTTCGTACCCTGCACGATGGATTCTGAACGTTACGACGTTGCTCTGCCTGACTATAAGTCTGTGCTGGGAAGCTCTTCGGGTTCGCCGGGGTGGCTTTACGCCTCATCTCGTTTATGCTCACAATCAATACGCCTCTTTTGCAGGGTTCCTTCTTAGATGGCTGTGGCGCGTGCCCAACGTCACGCGGCTCTATGGGACGTTTTTGGCGGACCTGATGAAGAAACCGTTCGTCACACTGCGGTACCCTACGGCGGCTCTCGGGTATCTCGTTCCGTCATCGCTGCTGATCTGCGCCAACGACGGCACGAGAGGTGACGAGGTGGCCCGCAAGTTCAGGATCCCGGATCAACGGTTCCGGTTCTGGCAGAATGGGGTCGACCCACCACGCCAACCGTTGGAGGCAACTCGTAATGAATTTGTCGATCAGTTCGGGCCGAAGCTCAAAACTGAGAGTAAATGGGTCGTTTCATGTTCTCGTCTGAGTGGCTGGAAACGCATTGATCGCATGCTCCGCGCCCTTGCTGTTTGCAGGGGTAAGAAGGTGGATTGTCAGTTACTTGTTGCTGGTGCTGGACCGGAATTGCCCAGACTTAAGAAGTTGGCGGAAGAACTTGGTATTACAGAAAATGTGGTATGGCTTGGGGCATTAGCCCACGACGACATCTGGGCGCTGATGAATGTAGCTGATGTGTTCATGATTACCAATGACGTGACCAACCGGTGCAACCCATTGTACGAAGCAACTTGGGCAGGGCTTCCCGTTGTATCCGTAGTTGACCCATCGACAGCTGATCTGCTCAAGGACGGAAGCAACGCCTTGCTTGCTGATAGGAATGATACGGACGGTTTGGGCAAGAGGCTTGCCGAGATCTGTCGCAACTCTGCTTTGGCAGAGCAATTCCGCAAAGCGCAGAAAGATTTGGCCAAGATGTTTTGGACATGGGAAGAACGCATGAACGTTGAGGTGGACGAACTGGAAAAACTGGTCAACGCTGCAACGCCAAAGCGCGACAAACGATAGTGAGAGCTTGATATCATGCCGCTGAAGGGACTTATATTTGTTGGTCTATTCCTGCTGTGTGCCGGGGGAGCATTGGTTTTGCCCTATCTGGGAGTATATGGGTATATCGCCGACTACTGCATCGGACCGGCAAGTCAGTGGTGGGAGGCTCCCTTTTCGGGGTTGGGAATTCGATATTCGTTAACTCTCGCTTTGACGACAGCTATTGGGATGCTCCTCCAAAGTGACAAACTCAGGTTTGGGGAGAGCTTCCTGCAGCGGCAGGAAGCTCTGATGTTGGTTTTTCTTGGAATTGTGTGGCTTTCGGTTTTTTTGGAGGACGAGACGGTTGGGCGCTATACAACGGTCGACCACCCATCGGTCAAGTTTACCAAAATTGTCGTGTTCGCACTAATGATGACCCACATCATTACGGACAAGCGCAAGCTGGACGGTCTTCTCTGGGTCTTTGTCATCGTTTCTCTGATTCTTGGACTGCAAGCGTGGGACCTGCCGCGACGAGCATTTGAGGGTGGAAGGCTCGAAGGGATTGGCGGGGCAGACTTTGCCGAGTCAAACTTTTTTGCTGCCTTCATGGCTGCGATGCTGCCCATTATCGGCATGCAGTTGCTTCGAAGCAAGTGGTTCGGCAAGGCCGTATGTGCTGTCTCAGCGGCCTTTACCGCCAATGCGATTGTTCTCTGTCGCAGCCGTGGTGCACTGGTAGGCATTGCCGCCGGGGCCATCACAGCGTGTTTGTTTGCTCCAAAGAAGCACCGGAAAAAGATTGCTGTTGGGCTTATGCTCGGCATTATGGGTGGCTTTTATGTTTCGGATCCGCAGTTTTTGGAGCGCGCTGCCACAATTATGCGCAACGAGGACCAACGAGATGAATCTGCAGTCAGTCGTCTACAGCTTTGGCGGGCTGGAGCTGAGATGTTTGCGGACAATCCGTTCGGCATCGGTATCGGGAACTGGTACCAGACCATCGAGTATTACCTTCCCGGTCACGTGAGAAAGGATTCCCATAATACCTATGTAAAATGCGCGGCGGAGCTGGGTGTTCAGGGGATTTTGGTTTACGTTTTATTTATTTTCACAGCATTCCTGCAGTTGCGGCGAGTCAGAAAGCTATCCGCAACCCTGCCACAGAGCGTCGGAGATGATCTGGTTCTGTACTCCTTTGGATTGACCATTTCGCTTGCTATCATCCTCACGTGCGGGATCACAATCACCATGATTTATATCGAAATCATCTGGCTGCTCCTCATGTTGCCTGTGTGTCTCAGACGGGTTCTTGAAAACGCTGTGGCCGACCATGAAGTTGCGGTTACTATTGAAACGGGGGAATCCGGGTCGAAGACGTCCGCACAATCCAGCGAAAACTCAGATAACCAATAATAGGCGAATATGGCATGTAGGAAGAACACATTGATTAGAGATCGTTTTTGAAAGATCGAAACAAATCCTCCCAGCAAGAACTGCGAATTGCTATTATCCTATCAGAGCTTCGGCCAGGGGGAATGGAACGGGTGGTGGTTCACCTTGCAAAGGGGCTGTCGTCGCGAGGCATCGCCACGATGGTCGTTTGCCTGCAGAATCCAGGTGAACTAGCGCAGGAACTGGAGGGAACTGGAGTCCATTTCGAGGCACTTCGCAGCCTGGCAAGCAAGGACATTTCAGCGCTTTGGCGTCTGCGGACTTTGCTTCGGAGGTTCTGTCCCAGTGTGATCAACGTTCATGATTACGCGAGCGCCACGTACGTCGTGGCTGCCAACTGGCTCGCATACCGAACGCCAATTATGTTCACGGCTCACGGTTTGCTTTACGGGGGTTTAGACGGGCTGCGCCGCAGATACCGGTTTTTCTCAAGATTCTTCACACGACTGACAGCAGTCTCCGAGACGGTAGCAGAGCGGCACAAGGAGTATCTATGTTGGTCTGGTCAAGTCCACGTGATCCGCAATGGTGTCCCTGCGATCCAGCGCAATGCGCGACTTCGCAATGCAGTGCGTGCAGAACTTGGGATAAGGCCGGATGTCCTACTTTTTTTGGCTGTCGGAAATCCAAGGCCCGAGAAAGGTTTCGAGGACCTGATCGACGCGACGGCGATTCTCCGTGATACGGAGGGACGTGATCGGAATTTCGCGGTGGCAGTAGCGGGTAAGCTGACTGACAGCGAATACTGCTGGATGTTGCACCGTCGCGTGGAAGAACGCAGTGTTCAAGATCGATTCCGGCTCATTGGGTTTCGTAGTAATACAACAGCGCTGTATTCTGCTGCAGATGTATTCGTCCTGTCCAGCCGCAGCGAGGGTCTGCCTATGGTTATCCTGGAATCCATGATGGCCGGTTTGCCGGTGATTGCTACCCATGTCGGCGGCGTTCCGGACGCGGTTGGAGACAGAGGCCTGCTGGTGGAGGTTGCAAACCCCGAGCAGCTTGCGTTTGCAATGGGGCGAATACTCAGTGAAGAAGGGTTGGCAGATCGCCTCGGATGCGTAGGCAGGGAACATGCTCTTTCTACCTATGGGGTTGACCGCATGGTTGATGATTACATCGCTTGCTATGATGCCCTGGTTGCCCGAAAAGCCGGCGCATGAGAGTCCTGTCTTTCTCCTACTGCTTCCCGAACCGCGTGAATCCCACGTGGGGGGTGTTCATCGCTCAACGGCTGGTGACGTTGTCGCAGAGGGAGAAACTCCAGGTGTGTTCGCCTGCTCCATGGTTTCCGGTGCTGTCAGCCCGACGTGGTGATCCGGGACCGGAGAAAGATGCATGGAAAGAGCTGACTGTGCACCGCCCACGGTTTTTCTACTTCCCCGGCGTATTCAAGAACCATGATGCCCGCTTTTATGCCAAGGGGTTAAGTCGCTGGCTTCGCGAATTCTGCCAGGTCTGGCGCCCGGACGTGCTGGACGCCCACTTTGTATGGCCGGATGGTGTCGGAGTGGCATTGCTGGCGAGGGAACTGAAAATCCCGTACATTATTACACTTCGAGGTAAGCTCTACGAGTGTTTGCCCATTCCCTCCCAGCGCGAGCAGTGCGCTGCCGCTCTTCAGCGCGCATCAGCAGTAATAAGTGTATCAGGGCAGCTCGCAGGGGAGGCCCGAAAACTTGGCGTATCAGATGACCGCCTGGTAATCATTCCCAACGGGATAGATCGTGAGTACTTCCATTCCAGGGACAAGCGCACCTGCCGGAAAGAACTGGGTCTTCCCGAGGAAGGACGTCTTCTCGTCACTGTCGCGCATCTCGGTCATCGCAAGGGGCACCATGAGGTTATCTATGCCCTTGCAAGCCTGCCCGATGACGTAAGGCTCGTCATCGTCGGTGCCCCAGCCCAGGGCGGAACGCCGGAGATGCTCCGCGCCGTGGCTAGGGAAGTGGGTGTTGAGGATAGACTGATCCTGCCTGGTCATCAGCCTTACGAGAAAGTTCCGATATACTTCAGTGCCGCCGATGCAAGCGTGCTGGCCTCGTACCGCGAGGGCTGTCCAAATGCGATATTGGAGAGCCTGGCATGTGGTACACCTGTAATCGCTACCGATGTCGGCGCTGTGCGCGATATCCTTTCTGATCCCCACGTTGGCCGGATAGTGCCGCCACGGAAGGTTGGCCCACTGCGGAAGGCTTTGGCGGACGTGCTGGATAATCAGTGGAACTCAGCAGAGGTCATTAAAGCGAGTGGCGTGAAGTCTTGGGACGAAGTTGCTCAGGAGGTACAGAAAGTTCTCCATAAGGCCGCTTACAGCTCTTGATAAATGGAACTCAAGTAACCCAAAGAACCCAATAAACTTGCTTTTTGTCTGTGTGTCCGTGTGCGTCTGAAGCCACTTCTTGCTTTTCGCTCTTACGTAGGAGCGCGGGTACGACAGAAAAAGTGTAAACTACTTTTTGCACTTGGTGAAAGATACTAAATATATTTGATTTTTTACAAACTTATAAAGAATAACCATATAAAAAATGGAGGTGAAAATTGACAAAGAAAGAGTTGGTTCAAATGCTTGAAGAGATAGTTGAAGCTGATCCAGATACGCTCACAGGTGAAGAATTGATAGAAGACCTTGAGGGCTGGGATTCTCTGGCAGTAGTTAATTTTATTGCGCTGGTTGATGAAAACTTTGGCATTACACTATCTCCTGAAAAAATAATGAATAGCAAGACTGTTAACGAGTTAGTTTCACTTTTAGATGGTTACATAAAATAGACGCTATTCTGGAGAATGGTAACAAAAAACAGTTGTTGCTGCATTTTTCCTGGTTTTTGAAAATAATTATAGCAGCAACTATGAGATGAAGCATCTATTATAAAAATATATTTGACTCTGTACGCACCCGTTAGTAAGAAAAGGGAGATATTATGGCCATTACCAAAGTATCGAATATACGGCTTGCCGGTATTGTAGGTGCAGTGCCGGAGCCGGTTCGGACTGTGCAGGATTGCACAGAATATTTTGATGAAAAGGAAGTTTTAAAAATCAGTCAGAGTACGGGGGTTAAGCGATGGCATGTTGCGCCAAGTCATGTTTGCGTGTCTGATTTGTGCCATACGGCGACTGAAAGGCTGTTGGCTGAGCTTGACTGGTCGCGAGATTCCATTGATTTGCTCATTTTTATTTCGCAAGGGCCGGATTATATTTTGCCGGCAACTGGATGTATATTGCAATCCCGGCTGGGGCTTTCAAAACAATGCGCTGCGTTTGACATCAATCTCGGTTGTTCGGGCTACGTGTATGGGCTCTGGCTAATCGCTCATATGTTGTCATCCGGAAAGCTTAACCGCGCATTGCTTCTGGTTGGAGACACAGCAAGCAAAACAGTATCTCATCTTGATAGGTCGGCAGCGCTTCTGTTTGGCGATGCGGGGGCTGCCACAGCAATAGAAAGGTGCGAGGAGGAACGTTCCATGACCTTTGTCTTTGGCACTGATGGAACCGGCGCAAAGAACCTGATTATTCCGGCCGGTGGTTTCCGATATCGTCGAAACAAGTCAAGTGGAATTCCTAAGGAGCGTGAAAACGGCAATATTCGTAGCGATGAACAGCTTTTTATGGATGGCGCTGAAATATTTGCATTTACTCTAAGGGAAGTTAGTCCCATGTTGAAAACCGTGCTGAAAGAGGCAGTGTGGTCAGCAGACGACGTAGATGCATTTGTTTTTCACCAGGCAAACAAGTTTATAATTGAGTATTTAGCAAAACGGATGAAGCTGCCAATCGAAAAGGTCCCGATGAGCTTGGAGAATTATGGCAATACAAGTTCTGCATCTATTCCGTTGACCATGGTACATACTCTGTCTGATAAGCTGCGAAATGAAAGCTTGAAAATCGTAATGGCTGGATTTGGCGTAGGATATTCATGGGGCGCCTGCACATTGTCTTGCGGCCCTATGGTCATGCCGGAAATTATCATCCTTCCTGAAAATAAAAAGGAAACCGACATGAAAGGACAATAGACATGATAAATCCCATGGATCTTAGCGGCCGTATCATTATGGTCACGGGTGCTTCCTCAGGGTTGGGACGTGAGGCATCGATTTTACTCAGCCAACTGGGAGCGCATGTTATCCTGGTGGGGAGAAATGAAGAGCAGTTGAATAAAACATTATCCCTGATGGAAGGCGACAGACACTATATAAAACCTTTTGATTTGAAGGAAGTTGATGAGATTCCCAAATGGATGAAGGCGATTGCGGCCGAAACCGGACCGTTGAGCGGGCTGGTCCACAGCGCCGGCATATCAGCTACCTTGCCTTTACGCGGAACCAGCACAAAAAAACTTGAAGAGATCATGCGTGTCAATTTTACAGCCGCCATGAACCTGACGAAAGCTATTCGGCTGAAAGGCATTCGAGCAAAGAGTGTAAGCATCGTCTGTATTTCTTCTGTTGTGGGATTGGCTGGAACTCCGGGATTAAGTGCTTATAGCGCATCAAAGGGGGCGCTTATTTCTTTTTGCAGGAGCGCTGCTGTGGAATTGGCTAACGAGGGGATACGAATAAATTCTGTCGCGCCTGGTCATGTGATGACTGAGATGGGTGAAAAAACCAGAGACACCCTTCCTCCTGAACATTTTAAGGCACTGGAAGCCAAACATCCATTGGGGTTCGGAACACCTCGTGATGTCGCTAATGCCGTTGCATTTCTTCTCGCTGATACTGGAAAATGGATCACAGGAACAACAATGGTTGTCGATGGGGGTATTTTAACACGATAAAGATGACATTTTTTCTTGAACCCCCTTATTGTTACGAGGCAAATTACTGATGAAAGCTGTTATAAAAGCAATTCAATACCATCTACCTGAAACTGTGCTCTCAAATGAAAAATTGGCCGTGGATAATCCCGATTGGCCGGCTGAAAAGATTGTGAAGAAAACTGGTATTTCGAAACGATATATTGCGTCTGAGGATGAATGTGCATCGGATCTTGGCGTCAAAGCGGCACAAAAGTTGTTTGAAAACAATTCGTGTACGCCATATGATGTTGACTACTTGCTTTTTTGCACCCAGAGTCCGGATTATTTTCTTCCTACAACCGCATGTATGATTCAAGACAGACTTGGCATTCCGAATTCTGCCGGCGCAATGGATTTTAACCTTGGGTGTTCGGGTTACATCTATGGTCTGGGGCTTGCTAAGGGTTTGATTGAAACAGGGCAGGCAAGCAATGTGTTATTAATCACGGCTGAAACATACAGTAAATTCATTCATCCCATGGATATGAGTGTTCGCAGTCTTTTCAGCGATGCGGCTGCGGCAACTTTTCTTAGGGGGGAGAAAAACAACGGTGATTTTATACCCGCCATCGGTCCATTCGTTTATGGGACCGACGGCCAGGGGGCTGAAAACCTGATTGTAAAAAACAGTGCTCTGCGGTTTCCGAAAGGAACTGATCATAATGAAGTTGCTATGGGAAAATGCGATCAGGCTGGAACGTCTGATAATTTGTATATGAATGGCTCCGAAATATTTACTTTTACGCTTTTATCTGTACCAAAGGCAGTATATGCTTTATTAGAAAAGGCTGAGCTGAAATTAAAAGATATTGATTTGTTCATATTTCACCAGGCCAACAAATTCATGCTTGAACATCTGATGAAAAAGCTGAAAATTCCTGAAGAAAAATTTTATGTGAATTGTCAGAATATAGGAAACACAGTGTCATCAACCATTCCTATAGCTTTGAAGGATGCCCTTGACGATGGGCTTATCAAAAAGGGGAATAAGATAATGCTTGTCGGATTCGGCGTGGGGTATTCCTGGGGAGCGACGTTGGTTCACTGGCATTAATACCGTGGCTGTGCAATTTGACTTTGGATCATGAACTGTCAGAAAACAGGCGCTAAGCCGAATTTTGAAGGGCGACAAAATGATGGATTACGAAAAACTAAAGAAAATTAAAAAAGATCTGACTATAGAAATTGAGTCGATGCACAAAGCTCTATTGGCCACGTTTCCGGTTGCAACATATCTCCAAAAAACCACTTTGATTCCAAAAATCGGAAGTTATAAGCCCAAAGGCCTTGAAGTGAATGCTTACAGTCAAAGCATCTTGGATGCATACGACCAGAATGCATTAGAATCATATCACAAACTGGTTTTAGTTAACCTTATTCTTCGGGCTGAGGACAGACTGAAACAAAAGAAAATGCCTGAAGATATTATTCGATTATTTATCAAGAATTTTAATAGTATTATTAAAAGAATTGAATCAAAGTACGCCATAAAGTTTGCCACGACAGCCA
>JAJSZW010000045.1:22532-26231 GCA_030262895.1 Deltaproteobacteria bacterium
AAGTACGCCAGACAGGGTTTTTATCTTTTCAGCAATAACAAATTTTGCAACGATTTTGCAGTATGCAGGCTTTCAATGATACCGGCAGGTCAGCAAAAAATCCATTTGGATGGCATTGCACGACGGTTTCTTTTTAAAAACGGTGTTAAACAGTTTCTTAAATTTTCCGCTTTTATTTTTTTTGAACTTGGCGGGTTTAAACCGCTTTATCAGATGCACACAGATTCTTTCGACAGAGATTTGTTGGCAGAATTTAATTTTGAGGGTACCAAAGGATTTTATTTGAGAGTTGCCGAATTGCTGAAGTTAAATCCAGGAGTTAAGGGTGTATTCGGAATAGGTTGGACGAATGATCCTCAATTAGCAAGCATAAGTCCGAAGCTTTGGCAAGGCGTGGGATATTTAGTGGATAATGGCGCAAAACTATTTAATCTGGGTTCGAGTAAAAGTGCTATCAGCGGTGCAACTTATGTGTCATTAAAAAGAAAACAATTATATGAAGAAGGTAAATATATGCCAACCAATTATTTGCTGGTTTGGTCGAGGAAAAAGTTACTTGCATGGACGGATAGACTCTTAGGACAACATTGTGAGATAAAGGCAACCGTTTTGTAGCACCCAACAGATTACCTTATGAGAAGATACTATGGCCAACGACACTAAGCCGATATTCCTATTGTCCACACCCCGTGCCGGATCAACCTTGTTGCAGCGAATCCTGGCAAGTCACAGCAAAATTAGCACTACGCCTGAACCCTACCTGCTTTTACCTCTTGTATACTCTCTTAAGAACAATGGCATAGTCGCGCATTATCATCAGCCGTATGTTGCAAAAGGAATTAGTGATTTTTGCGAATCTCTGCCGCAAACGATACAGACGTATCATGCACATATCAGGGAGTTTGTACTTTCGCTTTACTCGCAGGCTGCCTGTGGGGCTCCTTTTTTTTTTGGACAAGACTCCGTTTTATGACCTCATTTCCAACGATATACTTGATTTGTTTCCAGATGCAAAGGTTATCGTACTTTGGCGAAATCCCTTGGCCGCAATAGCTTCGGCTGTTGAATTGTGGGGAGGGGAGCAGAAATGGCAACTGTTTTTGGTGTCTGAAACTATGACGCAGGGTTTGGTCAATCTGGTGGATACAACTCTGAAATACAGCAGCCGAATTTGTATACTGCAATTTGAATCATTGATTAGCAACCCGGAGTCAGAAATTAAACGTATTACGGATTATCTCGGTTTGAACTATGAACCGAACATGATCGCCTCATTTACCAAAATTAATCTTGAAGGCAAGATGGGCGACCCAATTGGCACTAAAAAGTATAATACTATCAGCCGTGAGCCTATGGAAAAATGGAAGAAGACAATGGCAGGGCCATTGCGCAAAGCATGGGCGCGTCGATATCTTAAGTGGTTGGGCAGGAAACGGATTGAGCAGATGGGGTATGACATCGAAACCCTTCTTTGTGATTTAGATGCAATACCTACAAAATACACTAACCTACCCAGTGATTGCTACGAGATGCTTCGAGACACATTGAAAATAAAGGCAAAGCAAGTGTTTTTAAACCGTATCAACAGGTGGTTGTGATATATTATAAGAATGGAAATGTGATGTATAAACAGGGAAGTCTCCTTCTTGTTTCGTACATTCGGATGGAGTAAACTGGGGATTATGCTAATGCAATTAGCCAAATTGCTGTTTTTGTATATGTGTAAATTTTCCGGATTGTTCTTCCTGTCAAGTTGTATTTGCAGGAAGAAGCTTCAGATCCTTTGTTATCATGGCCTGTCTTTCGATGATGAGCACAACTTTCAGCCCAAACTAAGCATGCAGCCGCATAAGTTCCGGAAAAGAATGATTTTCCTGAAAGAAAAGGGCTTTGAGGTATTGGCTTTGCAGGAAGGACTTGCTATATTGACCGATGGAAAAATAAAGAAAAGGTCAGTAGTTATTACCTTTGATGATGGATTCCATAATTTTTTTACCTTGGCAAAACCAATATTGATGGAATTTGGGTTTCCTTCCACTGTATATGTAACCAGTTACTATGTAAAACATGGAAATCCGGTTTTTCGTCTTGCAGTGAGATATATGTTCTGGAAGTCTCGTAAGAAAAAGAACGAGATTTTTGCCGATATTCCATGTATGACTTTGTTTGGTTTTGAGAAAGAAGATACCGAAAAAGAAATTATGTGGAAGTTAATCGAATATGCTGAGAACTATATGGATGAGGAAAACCGAAGACGATTGAGTGAGTTTTTGGGTAAAAAGATGGGGATTTCCTTTCAAGACATTGATCGCAGGGGGCTATGGCATCTGATGACACCGAATGAAATCGAAGCCATAGCAAGGAGTGGGGTTGATGTTCAACTGCATACCCACAGGCATAGATTCCCTTTGGACGCAAATATTGCAAAGCAAGAGATTGAGGAAAACAGAGCAGTACTCGAACCGATTGTTGGAAAAAAAATGAGGCATTTCTGCTACCCGAGCGGTGTTTGGAACAAAACGCACTGGAAAGCATTGAAAGAGGCAGGATGCTACAGCGCAACAACTTGCGAAAGCAGGATGAATAGCGCGAAAACTCCTCTCCTGGCTCTCGGCAGATTTCTTGATGCTGAGGATATTCCACAGATTGAGTTTGAAGCGGAGATCTATGGGTTTAAGGACTTGTTGCGATATATTTTTCGGTTTTCCAAGAAGGGTACTCGTTCAGTTGAATAGGTGAAACAGACCGTATATACAAATTATATCAGTTTAATTACATGTTTTCCATGGATTAGGAGCTGATAATGATTCAGGTGCTTTTCATTTTTTTACGCTTTTTGGCCACGGTTATAACGCGAAAACCCGTTACCATTCTGATATTGGTGGGCTGTCTTCTTAGTTTTGGCTTTTTCACTGCCCATATTGCATTGGCCGAAACGAGAGTAAAAACGAGGCCGCGTACAGCAATGCAACTTGCATCACAGAACTTAAAAAAAGGCAATTATGATGTTGCCATAAAGTTTGCCACGACAGCCATACGACTCAATCCAGGGTACCTTGATGCATATCGTACTCGCGGCATCGCCCATGCGCGCAAAGGGGAATACCCAAGAGCCATCAAAGATTTTACCTATGTGTTGCGACGGAATCCTAAACACTTTTCAACAACGTACTACCTTCGCGGCGACTGCTTTGTAGCTATGGGATTATTGAAAATGGGAATCAAAGATTATACTGCATGCCTAAAATATAACCCTAAGGATGGTAAGGTTTGGTACTACAAGGCTCGTGCCCTTACGCTTGCCGGCAAGACCACTGAGGCACTGCAAACCATCCAGAGCGGATTTGCGACTAAAACTCATCACAGAGGTAAGCTTGAAAAACTTCGGAAAGCGATACTTAGTGGAGATAAGATTCCTTATCACGCACCATGTTCTAACTAATGACTTGAGTCAGAAATACACATACAAAATAGCTTAACGTTTTCCGGATTTTATCGGTGTTTTTATTATTTGATGCTCTTCCGATAATACTTTGATGTAAATATTCGGCTTGTTTTTCAGATTTTTAAAAAAAGTTCGAGCTGTGCGGGTAGATTTTGATACCAAACTGACACCTTGGCAATTTCTGTCATAATCATAGCATTTTTTGGCATCTTTCATTCACCAGTTTACACTTTTTTCGAAAAAGCGTGCATTAT
>JAJSZW010000046.1 GCA_030262895.1 Deltaproteobacteria bacterium
TCGTTGTTTTTAAACAATTTGTCAAGGGTGATAAATATTTGCGGTTTGTCTTCAAGGATTGAATCAACTGTCTTTTCATCAATCTTTGAAAGCGCAATAACCATTTCACCGTCATTTATCCTGTAATAATCATTGGTGCTTTCAATTGTTGAATTGAGGTTGCGGCCTGACTTGAGCAGCAGTTCAAACAGCATGTTTTCTTCTGTGGCATCTTTTTTTACGGAATCAAGGTGAAGCTGCATATGTTTTTCGAGCTGCTTGCCATCTTTTATATTGTCTCCACGCCAGATTTTAAAATTTGACGACTGGAGCTTGAATACTTTGAATCCCAAATCCTGCTTTATTTTTTCAAAAGGGAGTTTTCCGTTTTCACTGTTTTTTATCTTTTTTATAACGCGTCGGATACGTTCCTTGCCGATGTCGGCAATTGTTTTGTAACCTGCTTTAAAAGCTTCGGATTTTTCGTCACATTTTTCGGGGAGTTGGACGCAAATGAATTTGCGGGTACCGTTGTCTTGTTTGTTGAGATCGAGGACGGCGTGGGCGGTTGTACAGGAGCCGGGGAAAAAATCGAGAATGATTCCGGTTTTATCGTTAATTCCAATATTTATTAGAAAATTTATAAATGCCGTTGGTTTTGGAAATGAAAAAATTTGTGCATTACCAAATAAATCAATTATTTCATTTGTTCCATGTTGTGTATATACATCATCAACAATAGAAAATGCTTTGTCTTTTCTTATTTCGCCATTTTCGTTTTTCAAATATTGTTTGGTATGAACTGTCCATTTTCCATCTTTACCCTTAATAAATTCAAGTTCTCCATCATGTAGTGCTTTTTGAGCCCTCTCTTTACCCCATAACCATTGCCTTTTAGGCATAACTTCAGTCCCATCTGGTGCAGGAATTGGATAAACAAGATTTTTTCTCTCCCCATGCTTTTAGTTGCCTCTAATGGATGGGTTCTGTAAGCGCCTCTTAAACCAAAATTTTTATCTTTTAATTTATAGTATCTATCAATCGACTTTTGAGACAGGGGTATGAAAATCTCAGGCAATTCAGCAAGGTTCTTTGCATAAACCAAGACATATTCATGTAGCGAAACTAAAAACTTTTCTTTAGCACCACCACCGTATCGCTTCTTCCAAATGATACAGTCTATAAAATTCTCCTCCCCAAAAACCTCATTCATCAACAATCTTAAATTATGAACCTCATTATCATCAATACTTACAAAAATAACCCCGTCATCTTTTAACAGATTCCGTGCCAGAAAGAGTCTCGGATACATCATGGAAAGCCAGTTGGAATGATAATGCCCGCTGTCCTTGCTGTTTTTCCGGAACAACCCCTTACGAGTCATATAGCCTGCTTCATCTTTGTCGCCGATGCGTCCTAAATACTCTTCTTTAGTTTCGGAAAACCTGTCAGGATAGATAAAATTGTCGTTGCCTGTATTATAGGGAGGGTCAATGTAAATCATTTTGATCTTGCCGAAATATGATTTCTGTAAAACTTTCAGGACTTCAAGATTTTCGCCTTCAATAAAAACATTTCCGGTATCATCAAAATTTGCAGATTCATTCCTGTCATGGGCCAGTGTCGCAGTTGTTGGTGCCTGCAACACTCTAAAAGCATCTGATTTTCCTGCCCAGTTCAAGACATATCGTTCGTTTTTAAATTCAATATCCTCGCCAAGAGCAGCTTTCAGCTTTTCCCAGTCGATTAAGCCTTCTGTAAAAGCTTCAGGCATTACTTTTTTTAGCTTTTCAATTTTATCCTGCTTTAAATCCAGCGACTTGCCATCCATTATAATTTCCCTTTAATATTTTTAAAATCTAATCAATCTTCTTTTAACCTATCCTAAAAGATATTTCCAGGCAGGTATAATCTCAACTGTCTTATCGCCCTTTTTCAGGATTTTTTCTTCATTTAAGGTGATAATTTTTCCGGTTCCAAGGTCAAGTTCTTTCATTGCACAAAGAAGTGATGTTATTTCACGGCCCCTGGTTTTTGGATCTTTCATACACAAAAACAGATCAATCCCTTAAGCAATTTATAGGGCTCCGTATTGATTGATGAGATTTACCGCCGATCATTTTCCATAACCGATAACATAACTTACCGGTTTGCTGACGAATTGGCAATATCAGTTTCCGATTTTAATAAATCTTCTGCTGAAAACTCCCCCTGTCCTTTGCAAAGGAGGAAAGAATTAAGTCCCCGTTCGTGCACAGCAAAACTACGGCTCTTGCGAAAATGGAAGTTCATAACGGCCTGTAATTACAGGATTCCAGCTTTCGCCGGAATGATTATTAAGTGGTATATTGGACTTTTTATGACGCCATCAAATATAGTCGGGAAAACGGCAGGTGGTACAAATAATAGAAGTGGATGACCGGTTATTCGATAATTCTGATTGAATTATCCTTTGCAATATTCATGAGTTTCTTATCAAGCGTGATCAAATAGCCGTTATTTCGCCGCGCAAGAACAAGGTAGAACATATCGTAGACCGGTTTCCCGACAAGGCATCCCAATGAAAAGGATTCTCTGTATAAAGTCAGGTCGTTGCTGTATTCATCAGGCAGAGCTATTGCATACTCTACAGCCTTTTCACATTGTTCCAAAGACATATCGCCGAATTTATAATATTTCCAAAAAACATTTGTTACTTCAGCGATAAATAGCCCTGGGACCATAATCCAGTCTGCGTCTTCAATATACCTGTGCAGAGCTATTCCTTTTTGTCTTTGAAGGATAATTTCAACCGCTACGCTTGCGTCAAGTATAATAATCATCGCTGTCTGTCTTTCCGTATAAGATCAACAGGGCTGGCAACATCTTGGCTGTTCAGAACGACCGGATCATCCATAATACTTTTAAGTAAAGCGGCGCGACGTTTTTTAGGATTTTCTTCCATATCAAGGCCTTTTGCAAGGGCAACAATCGCCTGCTGGGAAAAACTGCGATGTTCTTTTTGAGCTTTAGATTGCAATTTATGATAAATTTGTGCCGGCAATTCTCTTACTTGAAGTGAAGGCATTTTTAGTCTCCTTTTTTGATTATAGCTTAATGCAATTTTCATCAATATGCAAGCATAATGTATAGTATTTTTATTCAAATTGCATGAACATTGATTAACCCCATAAGTTCTATAAAGATATTTCGTCAGCGAAGAGGAATCTTTTTGACATGACATATCCATGTAGGGTGCATTCTATGCACCACCATGGTGCATATACTTTGCACGGCTATAAACTTCGCTTTTTGAAACGGTCAGGATTATAAGGAAAAATTAAACCACGAAGGACACGAAGGGGCACGAAGATTAGAATTAATGCTTTTTATAATTTCTTTGTGTTCTTCGTGAGCTTCGTGGTGAAAAAAACATAATAAAAAAGCTCAGATTTTGACCGTTCACAGTATAGAATGCACCCTACATAATTTATTGAAATTACAGAATGCCCGCCTTAAGTTGGTAGCCCTTTTTGATAATAGTTCACCGCAGAAAAACAGAAGGTAGAGTAAAATTACGGGGTCATTTTTTGAGGATTTAGAAGTAGGGATGATATGGTTTTGACATTGACAACATCAAAAAGATAGCCTAATACCTAACTCGTGTAAAATTCAGGAAATAACCCCATAAATTGAACTTTTTGAGAAGTTACCTATAGAGGAAAAAAGAAATGAATTTCCAGGAAGTTATATTATCGTTACAGAAATTTTGGGCACGCAAGGGATGTGTGCTGGTTCAACCATATGATATTGAGGTTGGTGCTGGAACATTTCATCCGGCAACTCTATTAAAGGTGCTTGGCCCTGAACCCTGGAATGTGGCTTATGTCCAGCCTTCAAGGCGTCCCACAGATGGTCGTTATGGTGAAAATCCAAACAGACTGCAACATTACTATCAGTTTCAGGTAATACTCAAACCTTCTCCCATAGATGTTCAGAAGCAGTACTTGCAGAGCCTGAAGGCACTTGGAATAAACAGCCTTGAGCATGATATCAGATTCGTTGAGGATGACTGGGAGTCGCCCACGTTAGGGGCCTCCGGTCTTGGCTGGGAAGTCTGGCTGGATGGTATGGAAATTACACAATTTACATATTTTCAAATGGCAGGCAGTATCGAACTGCATCCGGTATCTGTAGAAATTACTTATGGTCTTGAACGCATTTCCATGTACTTGCAGGGTGTGGATAACGTCTATGATTTGCAATGGAATAACAATATGACTTATGGAGATGTTTATCACCAGCAGGAGATCGAGCAGTCAACATATAATTTTGAGCTGGCGGATGTTGATATGCTGCTTGATCTTTTCAATAAATACGAGGCTGAAGGCATGCGTATTATTAAGGAAAAGCTCGTTATTCCTGCCTACGAATACTGCTTAAAGTGTTCACATACCTTTAATATACTCGACGCTCGCGGAGCAATAAGCGTTACAGAGAGAACCGGTTATATTGCACGTATTAGAAACCTTGCAAGAGCTTGTGCAGAACAATATCTGGCGCAAAGAGAAGCCAAAGGGTTTCCGATGTTGAAAAAGAAAAAAAGAGGCAGATATGGACAGTCTATTACTTGAAATAGGTACTGAAGAAATTCCGGCGGGTTATATAGAGCCGGCATTGAATGCATTGTCAGCTATGCTTTTAAAGAAGTTGGCGGATGGACGTATTGAACATGGAACTGCTGAGACTTTTGGAACACCAAGAAGACTTGTTCTTGAGGTAAAAAATGTTTCAGGCAGGCAGAGACCTCTGACGACTGAGGTGACAGGGCCTCCCGCAAGTATAGGATTTGATGAACAGGGTAATCCCACCATAGCGGCAGAAAAATTTGCTGAAAAGGTCGGTGTTTCAGTTAAAGATATAATAATCAAGGAGACGAAGAAGGGTGCTTATTTATGCGCAAAAAAAGTAGAATCTGGTTTGAACACCGAACTTCTTCTAAAAAGCATACTTCCTGATGTGATTGCGGCTATCCCTTTTCCCAAAACTATGAGATGGGCGGATCTGTCTGTTGAATTTGCAAGACCGGTCCATACCATAGTTGCTCTTTTGGGGAATAAAATAATTCCTTTTATAGTGGGGAATATTAAAAGCAGCAGATACACATTAGGTCACAGTTTTATGCAACCCGGCAGAATAAAGATTTCTAATCCGGATGAATACATAAAAGCGCTGGATTCAGCTTATGTGATGGTGGATTCAAAAAAACGAAGGGAAATTATTGAATTTGAGACAGCAAGAGTTGCAGAGGGCCTGAACGGCAGGGTGCTGCAGGATGATGAACTCGTGGATATTGTAACCAACCTTGTTGAATACCCGGCAGTCGTTGCAGGAAAGTTTGATGCAAAATTTCTTGAGCTTCCTGACGAGGTTATGATTACTGCTATGCGTGAGCATCAGAAATATTTTAGTGTGGTTGATAAAAAAGGCAAGCTCATGTCCTGTTTTATTAGCGTTAATAATACGCGTGCAAAGGATATGTCGCTTGTTGCAAAAGGGCATGAAAGAGTGCTCAGAGCCCGGCTGGAAGATGCCAGGTTTTTTTACAGAAGTGATTCAAAATCTTCTTTTGAAGACTGGATAGAAAAACTAAAAAGAGTTCTTTTTCAGGCCAGCCTGGGATCAATGTACGAAAAGGTAATACGAGTCAAAAAAACAGCCGAATATCTGGCAGATGAAATTTCGCATGATTCTGATTTAAATCAACATCTGCCTGATCTTAAAGAAAATGTTGGAAAAGCTGCTTTGATGTGCAAGGCCGATCTTGTGAGCCAGGTAGTGGTTGAATTCCCTAAATTGCAGGGTGTTATGGGAAGAATTTATGCTATGAATGCCGGAGAACCTGATGATGTTGCATATGCAATTGAGGAGCATTACCGACCCAGCTATTCCGGCGGGCCGCTTCCGGAAACGCTCACAGGTTCCATTCTCAGCATTGCCGACAAAATTGATTCCATATGCGGATGTTTTGTTGCCGGACTAATTCCGACAGGGGCTTCTGATCCTTATGCGCTTCGGAGGCAGGGCATCGGTATTATTCAGATCATGCTTAACAAAGATTTCTCTTTTTCCCTAATTGAGATGATAGAAAAGAGCATTAAGCTTTTTGGCCCAAAAAGCGATCAGGAGTTTAAGAAAAATGTTGCAGATGTTTACTCTTTTCTGAAAAATCGTATTGCCCATCTTCTTGCCGAAGAGGGATTTACAAAAGATATTATATCAGCGGTAATAAGTGTTACAGCAGATCATGTGCCGAATATATGGAGCAGAGTTAGAGCTTTAGAAAAGCTTAAGACCAAGCCGGACTTTGAGCCATTGTCTATTGCTTTCAAGCGCGTGGTTAATATAATAAAAAAAGCCGAACTCCCCAAAAGCAAAGACGTTGATGAAAATCTGTTTCAGGATAAATGCGAGACAGCTCTTTATGAAGCCTGCAAGAAGGTCAATAAAAAGGTGTTAGATGATCTTGATAAAGGACTTTTTGACCAGGCCCTTTATGATATAGCTTCTCTACGCAATGTCGTGGATGATTTTTTTGATGGGGTCATGGTTATGGCAGATGATATGAACCTTCGGGAAAACAGGCTTGCCCTGCTTATCAATATAGCAGACATGTTCGGTATGTTTGCTGATTTTTCAAAAATTTCCACGCCGACACATACTCTTGTTACTTGACAAATAAATTTACTACTGGAAATACACTCATTGGACATGGTTCTATTCCAAGGTAGAACAAGTTGTTTCATCAGCCAGGGCGGTATCTCAACCTGCCGTGAGTTTATCTGTTAAATGTGGTGAAAAAATCGCAAAAGAAAATCAATATTCATTTCTTGACGATATAAACTTATAATCAGACTCGCTACATAATGACACTACTTTACCTCTATGGCCAACAGGAGTGCGCTTAAATGCAGAAAAAACGGACTTATGAAGAACTGGAAAAAAGGGTCAGGGAGTTAGAGAAAGAAGGCGCAGAGAGGAAGTCCATTGAGGAGGCATTGCGCAACACCAACGAGCTTCTGGAGAAGGTCTTCTCGACAACCCATATGTTGATCGCTTACATGGACACGGATTTCAACTTAATCAGGGTAAACCATGCTTATACAGTGGCGGATGGCCGCGACCCAGGATTTTTTGCAGGCAAAAACCATTTTGAGCTGTACCCCAATGAAGACAACCGGTCGATCTTCAGTCGTGTTGTTGAAAAAGGTGAACCATATACCGCCTACGCGAAGCCTTTTGAGTATGCAGAATATCCGGAACGCGGGATAACATATTGGGACTGGACCCTTCAGCCTGTAAAAAAAGCTACCAGTGGGGTGGAAGGGCTTGTCCTGGGCCTGGTAAATGTTACCAGGCGCATTAAGGCGGAAGGGGCTTTAAGGGAAAGCCAGAAGCATTTCATGACAGCCCAGGAAAATGAAAAAAAACGGGTTGCCCAGGAACTCCATGACAGCATAGGACAATCCCTGACAGCCATAAAGTTTGGGCTGGAAAACAGCCTGGACGAAAAAGCCGGACGTACGGCTGAGGCACAAGTGGAATCATTGATGGCCGTTATCCCCCTGGTTCAGCAGGCCATTGAAGAAGTCCGAAGAATCCACACAGAGTTGCGGCCCTCTATGCTGGATGATCTTGGCATCCTGGCGACTATTAACTGGTTTTGCCGTGAATTTCAGATGATTTACTCGGACATTAGAATTGAAAAACACGTGGCTGTGCAAAAAAATGAAGTGCCTGAGCCTTTGAAGATGGTCATCTTCCGGGTCTTGCAGGAAGCGATGAACAATATAGCCAAGCACAGTAATGCGGATTTTGTGCGTCTTTGCTTCAAGAAAACAGACGATGCCATAGCGTTGACTGTTGAGGACAACGGCCGTGGGTTTGATCCGGAAAAGGCGCTTTCTTTGAAGAATCCAAAGAAGCGTTTTGGGATTACCAGCATGAAAGAACGAACTGAACTTACGGGTGGGTCTTTTGCTATCAAGTCCATACCAGGGGTTGGAACCGCTATTTCGGCGTCGTGGCCACCGGACTCTTCTATCTAAAACCTAAATTGAGCGATTTTTTACTCGATCTCCACCAATCTCTTGCGCATCAAGGACTTGCGAAAAGTCTCGACATATCCATTGGTATGCCTACGCTTTTCGCAAACCTTGCTGCATCAAGATCTTGGCACATTTCTTCGCAAAAAATTGCTCAACTTAGGTAGAAACAAAAAAAACTCTATTCCGTAATCAGCCCTTTTTTCATGGCAAAAGCTGTTAATGCCGAGGCATTGTGGAGGCTTAACTTCTTCATGAGGTTGGCCCTGTGTTTCTCTACCGTTTTTACACTGATGTAAAGGTAGCCGGCAATCTCTTTGTTCTTATAGCCCTCGGCAATCAATTTGAGAATCTGTCGCTCCCTCTGTGTCAAGCGCTCCCATGATGACTCGGCCTTTACAGGTTTCCTCCCCTCTAAATACCCTGCAACCAGCTTTTCTGAAATCCCAGGGCTGATATAAGGCTTGCCGCCCAGAACGCTTTCTATGGCCAGCGTCAGCTCCGCGTGGGTGGCGTCCTTCAGGACGTATCCATCTGCGCCGGCCTTCAACGACGCGAACACGTATTCCTCTGCCTTGTGAACTGTCAAGACCAGGACCTTTGTATCGGGACTCTGCTTCTTGATTTCTCTGATTGCATCCAGGCCATCCATCTTCGGCATGGAAAGGTCCATTAACACAAGGTCGGGCTTGAATTTCCGTATAGATCGCACGGCATCGCGGCCGTCTTCCGCCTCCCCGGCAACATCAAAATCAGGATTCGAAGATAGCAACGATCGCAGCCCTTCTCTGAGTATCGTGTGATCTTCTGCTATCACGATGCGATATGGTTTCTTCACAACGCTATCCTTCTTCCGAGGTATATCGAAAAAATACACTACCCCGCTCCAGAATATACATTCTATACCGTATTAACAATTCGGAAGCAAGCTTGTAAACAAAGAATAAGATACACACAATTACAGCCATCAGGTAAATCAGGATGTTGAAGACACTAATCGTTGATGACAGCACTACCTTTCGCAAGACCTTTAGAAGTGCCTTGTGTGAGCGATTCCCCTTTATGCTTATCGAGGAAGCTCCGGGTGCAACCGAGGCCCTGCAAAAAATCAAGGTCTTTTTGCCTGATTTGATCTTTATGGACATCAGCTTGCCCGGAGAAAACGGTCTTGAGCTTACCAGGAGAATCAAGGCAAGTCATCCTGAAATAGCCATCATCATTCTTACAGCTTATGATTTACGGGAATACAGAGAGGCGGCTTATAATGGCGGGGCCGATGCCTTTATCCCAAAGAACTCCCTGAACCTGGCAGATATTTCCGCGTTGATCAAATTCTTTTTTTCCGACGACAGATGCTACGACCTTCATGATCCCGGAAAGGACGGATGCTTGTGAAGGAGGCGGCAGGCCAGGCCTCTACATACAGAGTCGGTCTCCAAATGGGGTGTCTTTCTTTATGAAATAAGGGATTCACCCCATTTACTTTCTATGCGCACATACTTAAAAATAGAATTATTAGTTACTCAAGATTATTTCCTACTTGAGAGGTGGCAAGAAGATGTATTAAAGCGGGCTGGGTCGGCCCCATGCAGCCTGATTCGGGATTTTGAATCACAAGAAAAAGCCTTCCAACTGGCAAGAACGGCAAGAGCTAAACTTTGGGCGGATGGACGTGGCGTCTCAGAAAGGAGGTGGTAAAAAAAAGTCAGGATTAGGGGGTGAAGTACGTTGTTTGCAGAAGGATAGGCTCAATAACAATTCAGTAAAAGTATGCTACGTATAAACCTGTAGAGGTTCTGGATGTGGGGCTCCCTGTTGGTACAGGGGGGGAACGTTGGGTAACCGGCGTTCCTACCACGACAATTTATCAACCACTAAGATGAAGGAGCGATCATGTCATATAATTTTAGTAATTTAGTGTTCGAAGGCGGTGGCGTTAAAGGAATCGCATACATAGGCGTACTTGATGTCTTGGCCGACCGAGAGATAATCTCTGGAATACAGAGAATTGGGGGTACTTCTGCTGGTGCGATAAACGCTATTCTCCTTGGTATAGGATTTACCTCAAAAGAAACCAAAGATATATTGTGGTCACTTAATTTTAACGACTTTATGGATGATTCATGGGGAGTAGTTCGGGATACAAACCGCCTTATAGAGAAATTTGGATGGTATAAAGGGGACTATTTCAGAAATTGGATTGGAAAGCTAATCAAAGAGAAAACAGGAAATAGCGAGTCAACCTTCGCAGATATTGAGGCCATGAAGGATAAGAGGAACTTTAAGTCCTTATATTTCATGGGTACAAACTTGTCTACTTCCTTCACAGAGGTTTTTTCAGCCGAACATACTCCAAGAACTTGCGTGGCTGACGCAGTTAGAATATCCATGTCCATACCACTATTTTTTGCTGCAAAGCGTTGCATACGAGGGGATGTATATGTCGATGGTGGCGTTCTTGACAACTACCCTATCAAGCTGTTTGATCGAAAAAAATATTTAAGCTCAGAAAACTACAGAGAAACTAAATATTACAAGGCAATAAATTCGCGGATAGCTGCCTCTGAACGACCGATATCGAGTTATGTTTATAATAAAGAAACGCTTGGTGTTAGACTTGACACGAAAGAAGAAATCGCCGTCTTTCGTGACCATGCTGAGCCGCCACATAAGAAAATAGATGACTTCTTTGGTTACACATGGGCACTTATCCATACGGTAATAGAGGCCCAACAAAGTGCGCACTTACATAACGACGATTGGGCAAGGACAGTATACATCGACACTATAGGCATCAGTACAACTGATTTTGATTTGCCTGATTCAAAGAAAAAAGCACTAGTCAAATCGGGAAAGAAAGGTGCATTGGAATATTTTGAATGGTATGACAATGCCGATCCAAAACCAAATAAATAAAAATCTAATAAATGGGTTAGGTGTTTGAAAAAAATATTGTTCTTTAATATTCGAACGAACCAATTAAAAGGCAATTTCTGAGTCCTGCTGTAATCAGGGAGTGGAAAAAACACCAAAGAGGAGAATGTTATGTTAATTATACGTCTATACACAAGGTTCATCGTGATCCTGCTTTTCGTTGTATTCCTAACCGGATGTGTCAACCTCAAAGCGGTTGGAAAATTTTCCAAAGGCGCGCAGGTGCTCTCTGAAGCGTCGGGTAAGTTTTACGCCATTGAGTTGGAAACTGACCGGCAACTCGCTGCAATGACTGTTAACTTGGGAGCCAAGCAAAAGAGTAAGAAGTGTAAGATTAAGGGCGATGAATACATGACGCCATGGGACTGTGCCACGAAAGGTAAAAACTTGATGGCCGAGGTACGCCGGAATCGTGCGGCGGTCGCAACGCTTGCACAGTATGCGAAAAGCCTTAATGAAATCGCTACCTTTGATGACGATGAAAATATTGAAAAAGCTTCTCAGGAGCTCAGCGGCAACCTGAGTAATCTCGCAAAGGCGCTGGATGCTGCTAACCCTAAAGAAGAAGCGTTAGCCAGCGCTATTTCGGGGCTGGCGAAAATATACCTTGATATCAAGGTGAGAAAAATTATTTACCAGAAAATCAAATTGGCCCAGGATGATGTCGCAACGATTATAAATACGCTTCGCGATGATATTAAGTGGCAACAGCAGCGTCTTGCTATCAACCGACTGAATGCCAAAGCCACACGGGAAGAGTGGTTCAATGCTTTTAGAAAAGGGTATCAGAGCGGTGGAGCATCTGCATCCGACAAAGCCTTCCTTACCATTGCCGCCGGTAAGTTAGTAGGGGATGATTTGAAAGATGAACTTGCCGCACAACCTGCGACCCTGTTTTTAGAGGAATTGAACGAGACTGCGGCAAGTTGTTTGAAAGCCCATGAGGCAATACAAAACCCGGATCTCAGTGACAAAGCAGGGACCGTCATTAAATTTGTCAACGATGCGCGAGGTTTACTCTCCAGCGTCAATAAGCTGAGCAATTAAGCGAATATCAAACTTCCCTAAAACAGGACGAACTGTCCGGAGGAGAAAGACATGACAATAACACCTGAAGATATTCTCGACGAACTCTCCACAATCATTATGGATCTGGGAGCCATTCGCGAGCAAGTAACTGACTCTGTTGATCGCTCGGCGATCAACAACCAGATTAAAGCGTTGACCAAATGGTGGCGAACAATTGACGATGAGCGGGCGGGTCAGAGCAATAATGAGATAGATAACGCAAAAAAAGCACTTGTAGCAATTACCAAAGACCTTAAAGCGGAAAAAAAGAACCTAAAAAAAGTCGCAGTGGTAATTCATCGAGCGGCTCAAGCAATCGCTATTGTCGAAAAAGTAGCGAAACTGGTCGCTTAATGCGCCCCGGTCCACATAAAGAGTTTTTTACTCTTCTGAACCACTACACCTAACGAATAAGGTTAGATCGTGAGAGCGAAGCGAACCACAATCTTATCTGGTTGTTGGACAGGCCCGGTGTATCTCTATAAGAAAATATCTTTTTTTGAACAAGGCGTAGGAAGTGCGTCTTCAAGAAGCGGACTTTTTTCAAGGCGAGGGAGTGCCTTAACCTGTAATACCTGAATCAGGTGTGCGACAAAGACGAATGGCATTAAGCGCTTTCAGATGACTGGGCAATAAAATTACATCATACTTGCTTCTGCCTCCCCGGCAACATCAAAATCAGGATTCGAAGATAGCAACGATCGCAGCCCTTCTCTGAGTATCGTGTGATCTTCTGCTATCACGATGCGATATGGTTTCTTCACAACGCTATCCTTCTTCCGAGGTATATCGAAAAAATACACTACCCCGCTCCAGAATATACATTCTATACCGTATTAACAATTCGGAAGCAAGCTTGTAAACAAAGAATAAGATACACACAATTACAGCCATCAGGTAAATCAGGATGTTGAAGACACTAATCGTTGATGACAGCACTACCTTTCGCAAGACCTTTAGAAGTGCCTTGTGTGAGCGATTCCCCTTTATGCTTATCGAGGAAGCTCAGGGTGCAACCGAGGCCCTGCAAAAAATCAAGGCTTTTCTGCCTGACGTGATCTTCATGGACATCCGGTTGCCCGGCGAAAGCGGTCTTGAGTTTACCAAAAGAATTAAGGCAAGTCATCCTGAAATAGTTGTTATCATTCTTACAGCTTATGATTTACGGGAATACAGAGAGGCGGCTTATAATAGCGGGGCCGATGCCTTTATTTCAAAGAACTCCCTGAACCTGGCAGATATTTCCGCGTTGATCAAATCCGTTTTTTCCGACGACGGATGCTATGACCTTCATGATCCCGGAAACGACGGATGCCCGTGAAGGAAGGGGCATACCAGGTCTCTACATACAGAGCCGGTCTTCAAATAGGGTATCTTTCTTTATGAAATAAGGGATTCACCCCATTTACTTTCTATACGCATATACTTAATTTAAAATAATAGAATCATTATAGACTTTCAGATAATTAATTTCACTGCGTTATCAGTCGTCGACGTATAACAAATACGCCTTCCTCCTTCTGGCCTTGTGAAATTAATTATCTGAAAGTCTATAGTTACTCAAGATTATCCCCTCCTTGAGGGGTGGCAGGAGGATGTATTGAAGCAGGCTGGGTCGGCTTCATGCAACCTGAATCCGGATTTTGAATCACAAGAAAAAGGAGGATTATTATGGCAATTGTGAAGTGGGAACCATTCGGCGAACTTTCGACTTTGCGCCGGCAGATGGATCATCTCATGGAGTCCTTTTTTGGGCGTGAACCAATGATTTATGAAAGGGAGAGATGGATTCCTGCCGTTGATGTGGCCGAAACAAAAGATGAAATAGTGGTCAAGGTTGAAGTCCCCGGCATGGATGAAAAAGATATTTCAGTGACACTTTCAGGCGACAACCTTATGATCAAAGGGGAGAAAAAATCAGAAAAGGAAGAAAAGGACAAACATTTCCATAGAATAGAACGATGCTGCGGTTCATTTCAGCGCGTAATCGGCCTTCCTGTTTCAGTGGACCAGGAGAAAATCAAGGCCAACTATACAAAGGGGGTGTTGGATATCCGGCTCCCGAAGAAGGCCGAAGCCAAACCAAAGGAGATCCCGATCAAGGTCGGGTAAGAAGCACCGGGGGATACATTCCAACAGAATTGTGGCCGACCCGGCATTGGTCGAGTGGTAAGTTGTCAGCCACTCGACCACTCAACGGCTTTAGGAACCAAGTTCATCACATTAGAAGGGGGAATAACCAATGACGGAGAGACTGCAGGTTTACAAGTGTGAAGTATGCGGAAACATCGTGGAGGTGGTTCATGAAGGCAACGGGGAACTTGTCTGTTGCGGCGAGCCGATGAAGCTTATTGTTGAAAATACGGTGGATGCGGCGAGGGAGAAACATGTGCCTGTGGTGGAAAGGACAGGTACGGGTTTCAAGGTGAAGGTCGGAAGCATTGCCCATCCTATGGAGGAAAAGCACTATATCGAATGGATCGAGGTGATCGCTGATGGAAAGGCATACCGCCAGTTTCTGAAGCCTGGAGAAGCGCCCGAAGCTGTGTTCAATATTGAAGCAGGTGAAGTTACGGCCCGCGAGTACTGCAGTCTAAACGGTTTGTGGAAAGCGTAATGGCTAAGCTTGATCCTGAAAGACTTTTCAAGAACAGGAGGGAAAAAATGAACAAGAAGTGCTTTCAGACGGCGTTGGTCTTTTTGATGATATTTTTTACCGCAGCCTATGCGGCAGCCCATTGTGAGATCCCCTGCGGGATCTACGATGATGAGATGAGAGTCAGGATGATTGCTGAGCATATCACTACTATCGAGAAGTCGATGAACCAGATCGTGAGACTGCGGGGCCAGAAAACCGGAGACGACAATCAGCGCGTGCGATGGGTGATGAACAAGGAGGACCATGCGAATGAACTCCAGCATATCGTGAGCCAGTATTTCATGACTCAACGAATCAAGCTTGATACCAAGAACTATGCGCAAAAGTTGGGCGTGCTTCACAAGATGCTCGTTTATGCCATGAAGTGCAAGCAGACCACAGATTTTTCCCACATCACTATGCTGCGGTCGCTTCTGAAGGAATTCCAGGACCTCTATTTCGACCATAGTCACAAATAGGACTATGAAGTTCTTCGGAAATTTTTGAGATGTCTTACCCTTAAGAGTGTAAATTACTTTGGACTAATTATGAAGGATGCCCAAATTTTGTCTGACTTTCGAGATAACCGCAGGTCATTAAAGAAAACGATGGAGGAAAAGTGTGTTGAGGCAATGACCGGCTTGAAAGATCACGTCATTCACGTGGCATCCGGTTTTCCATGGATGGCAATCCTGAAAACGGCAAGGGCTCTTGTCTGTCAATACAAGCAGTTTTGTGTGGGGCAGGAGGAGCATACTATAACGCTTCAAAAAAAGTACTGTGTGGAGGGTTATTTATGACTACACCGCAACACTGCCCTGGTTTTGAACAGTTGCAGCACTTGCAGTCTTTTGTCTGCAAATGTTCTCACTGCGGGAAAGATATAGAGATTTTTTCAGATGAATTTGACAAAAAACATGTATGCAAAGGATGCGGAAAAGAGATTGATTTTACGCAGTGCGCCCTGGAAAGTGAGGCATAGAATCATGAGGAGATGGAGAGCAGTTCTATTAGGTCTGTTTTTTGCTCTTGCCCCTTTTATTGCGCAAGGGGCGGAAATGGGAAAATTTCAGTATGAAGATTTCAAGAAGCCGGAGCGGTGCAGGACCTGTCATAGGGAGATTTATCAGGAATGGCGGCAGAGCCTTATGTCTCAGTCATTTACTCATCACTGGGATGATGTGGAATATTTCAAGCTCGCCCTACCCCATGCCCTGAAGCTGGATAAAGTGGCGGAGGTAAAAGGAGGATGCATTGCCTGCCACGCCCCTATTGCCTTTTTGGCCGGAGACATACCACCAAAGACGCCGGTAGCAGGTACACGGGCAAATGAAGGGGTAAGCTGTGAAATTTGCCATAGCATTACCGGATCAACGGAAAAAGAGCCCTTTAATTTCAGCTACACCATAAAGCCCGGTAAAGTAAAATTCGGAACAAGAAAGGACGGACGATCTTTTTTTCATGGTATTGAGTATTCCGAATTTATCAAAAGTCCTGAGCTTTGCGCTACATGTCACGATGAGCAAAGCCCTTATGGCGCCTGGGTAAAGGAGACCTATCGGGAATGGAAGAGCGGTCCTTATGCTAGGGAGGGAGCAAGGTGTCAGGACTGCCATATGTATCGCGCGCCGGGCAAAGTGGCGAGAAGTGGAAAATTGAGATCTGATATCGCCCATCATGCTTTTCATGGCGCTCATTTTCCCGGCAAAATAGCCGGAGCTGTAGATATCGCCTTATACGCTGACGTGAATCAAGCAAGCCCAGGATCGAACGTAAAGGTAAGAGCAGCGCTTTTCAACGGCAAGGTGGGGCACTATATACCCTCCGGCTCTAGTGAAGAGAGGATGCTTTGGCTTGAGATGGCAGCGATTGACGCTGAAGGAAAGACCTATTATTTGACTTTGAATAAAAAGGGCTTCAAGGGAGAGGAGTACACCATTTCCGACGGAAAGGCATTTGCCTACCAGGCCATGGGTGAAATTATGGGCGTAAAAGAATTTGGGGGCGTAAAGAGAGATGGTAATATTCCGGATGGGGTAAGGATTTTCAGGAGACCCTTTTTTGACCCCAAAGGCAGGATGACCATATGTCAATGGTATACGGCTGAAAACAGTATGGTGGATTATAGAATTGGCCCGAGGGAGACAAAGATTGAGACCTACTCGTGGGATATACCCCAGAATACGTCACCGGGCTCCGTAAAGATTACTGCTACACTTTACTACAGCCTTGTCCCGAGCTCAGTGGGTGAGTTCCTGGAACTTAAGCCGTCAGAATATGCTCCGGTAAAGGTGAATACCGCTGCTCTTGACATTGAAGTAATAAAGTGAAGTAACCGTTCGCAGGGGGCAGGGATTGGCGATCAGCCACAGACCTCTGTTTCCCCACTCGACAACTTGACGACTCAACTATTTGAGGAAAGAATAACCGCTATGCAGACATAAGGAACGGGGAGGATAAGGGTGAAGAGAGCGGTCCCGCAAGTTGCAAAGGCTGCCATAAAAAGTAAAAGACCACTCCAACCTTTTTTTGGGGAGGTAATGTGAACTTGGCTTACGCAAATCCAAAAGGGCATTCAAATCGTCTGATTCACGAAAAGAGTCCCTACCTTCTCCAGCATGCCGGAAATCCTGTGAACTGGTATCCTTGGGGAAAGGATGCCTTTGAAAGGGCAGGAAAGGAAAAGAAACCGATCTTTCTTTCAATCGGATATGCCACATGCCACTGGTGTCATGTAATGGCACACGAGTCGTTCGAAGACGATGAAGTTGCCCGGATTATGAACAGATATTACATCGCCATCAAAGTAGATCGCGAAGAACGCCCGGATGTGGATAAGATCTACATGTCCGTCTGCCAGTCTTTGACAGGCCGAGGGGGATGGCCCCTTTCGATTTTCATGACACCCGAGGGCAAGCCTTTTTTTGCGGGGAGCTATTTCCCAAAGTCAAGCCGAATGGGAATGCCCGGTTTTATGGATGTGCTCAAACAGGTTGCCGCCATGTGGCAAAACAACCGGGCGAGTATTTTGAAGGCGAGTGAGAATATTACGACCGCGATTCAGCCCAGGTCCATTTCGGATAGGCCGGTTACTCTTGCAAGCATTGAGACCTTGAAAAATGGTTACACGCAGCTTGCAAGAGCCTTTGATCCAAGTCAGGGGGGATTCGGCGCCGCACCGAAATTTCCAACACCCCACCATCTTACTTTTCTTTTGAGATGGTACAAGCGCAATCATGATTCCATGTCCATAGAAATGGTGGAAAAGACCCTGGATGCCATGCGAAGAGGGGGCATCTTTGACCAGATCGGCTTTGGTTTTCACCGATACTCAGTTGATCAAAAATGGCTGGTCCCTCACTTTGAAAAAATGCTTTACGATCAGGCCTTGCTGGCCATGGCTTATACAGAGGCATATCAGGCTACAGGGAAGGTGAAATTCGGCCGGGTGGCCAGAGAAATATTTACCTATGTGCTACGCGACATGACTGACCATCAAGGGGGATTTTATTCCGCACAAGACGCCGACAGTGAAGGCAAGGAAGGCCTGTTCTATGTCTGGACACCCCGTGAGGTAAAAGAACATATCGGGGAAGAGCCGGGCGATCTTTTTTGCCGATACTACGACATTACCGAGGCAGGCAATTTTGAAGAAGGCCGGAGCATTCCCAATATGTGTATGTCGTTGGAAACCTTTGGGGCAAAGGAGGGGATGGAGCTCAAGAAACTTGAGGCGGTTCTCAAAGATGCAGGGGAAAGGCTCTTTAATGCCCGCAAAAAACGGGTGCATCCGTCAAAAGACGACAAAATCCTGACCTCGTGGAACGGCCTCATGATCGCTGCCTTTGCAAAGGGATACCAAGTCTTTGGTGATCAGGCGTACGCCGATGCAGCCACAGACGCTGCAGAATTCATCTTGAGAAACCTGAAGAGAGCCGATGAGAGATTGCTCCGCCGATACAGACAAGGGGAAGCAGCCCATCCGGGATATCTGGATGATTATGCCTTTTTGACCTGGGGTTTGATCGAATTGTATGAGGCCACATTTAAGAATTCCTATCTTGAGGAGGCCATTGCACTCAATAAAGCAATGATAAATATTTTTTGGGATAAACAAGGTGCCGGGCTCTATTTTACGGGGAAAGGAAACGAACCTCTGGTCGCGCGCAGCAAAGAGTTCTATGACGGGGCTCTGCCTTCAGGCAACTCGATTGCGGCCTTAAATCTTTTGCGCCTGGGTCGGCTGACCGGGAACACAGATTTAGAAAAAAAAGCTGACCAATTGACCAGGGCTTTTGCCGCAGAGGTTGCGGAGCATCCCATGGCTTATACACAACTGTTGGCAGCCCTTGATTTCATGGTAGGCCCGAGCCTGGAGATTGTGATTGCCGGAGACCCTGCTCTTGAGACCACGCGGGCCATGATTCGTGCCGTGCGGAGAAGATTTCTGCCCAACAAGGTGATGCTTCTGCGCCAGGATGGGGCAGAGGGGAAAAGACTTGCCGGTTTGTCTCCCTTTGTGGAGCCCATGCATTCCGTAGATCATCAGCCTGCGGTTTACCTATGCGAGCAATATAGTTGCAAGAAACCGATAACCAAGGTTAGTGACTTAGAGTCAGCGCTTCGCTGACTTATTGAAATCATAAGCAGGCTTTGAGCGAGCCCTTAAAATCTTAGAGCACTATTGTGACGGGTAGTATGAGCGACAAAGCAGTTGTTTGAACCTAAATTAAGCGATTTTTTACTCGACAGCTGCTTGTGACGAGGAGGTGAAAATCATGACAGAAGAAAAAGAGACCACATCCAAAAACGAGACGAAAAAAGGCAAGAAGAAAGCTGACGAGCCTCTCCCGTTCTGTACCACAGCGCCCAGTGCAGAGCATGCAAGGGAAGCCAATGAAGACAAACCCTGTGACGACTCTCGTGGAACAGAATAGCATCGAAGCGTTTTGCAGTCATTCATCTGCAAATGTCCCAATTGTGGGAAGGAAAGAAAGATTTTTTCAGACGAGTTTGACAAAAACATATCTGCAAGGGTGGTGCGGAAAAGAGATTGATTTTACACAGTGTACTCTCGATGGTGAGGCGTGAACTTACGGGTTTCGCCTCATTGACTCCGCCTAAGGATCCTCTATTAGCGGATATTAGCATAAACACGAAATGAGGTGATACACATGAAGTGCAACATTGGGAAAACCGACAGGATCGTCAGAGCGATTATAGGGCTCATTGTTATTGCAGTTGGTGTTTATTTGAAGAGTTGGTGGGGAGTTATTGGCCTGTTGCCAATCTTTACAGCCGCTACAGGGTGGTGTGGACTGTATACCCTTTTTGGAACATCCACGTGCAAGACAAAGGGATAGATGTTCGTCCCACAGCCGGGAGGAATTCATTTTTTCTAAGTCATAAAAGGAGGTTTACAATGAAAAAAGTGGCAATAACTATCGGAGTGTTAGTCGTTACGGCTTGTTTCCTGTCAGGGTCAGTTGCCTTTGCGGGCATGCCCGGAGCAGATCCGGACGCGCTGTGGCATTATATCACAAAGGTTTCTCCATACAAGGAATGGTCCTTTTGGCCTGACCATCAGGGGATGCAGCCAGGCCGTGCCCCTCACGGTCCATTACACAAGGTTTACGTAAATAGCTGTGCGGTGAATTCATTAAGACCTCCTGTTCAGGAGGGAGCCATCGTTGTAAAGGAAAACTATAGCAAGGCCAAGGAGCTTAAGGCCATCACCGTGATGTACAAGGTCCGTGGATACAATCCCAACGACGGAGACTGGTTCTGGGCAAAGTACACACCCGAGGGTGCGGCCAAGCCTTTTGGAAAACCCACGGGCTGTATTGGCTGCCACGGAACCAGATCCAACAACGACTTTATACTGGTCCACGAATTCAAGTAGACGCCAACTAACGACAGTTTCGCATGAAGTCAATTTTGTTCGCTGCCTGAGTTAACAAAAAACTTCTTACAAGTTCCTCAAACTTTGCAGCTTTTCATTATAGGAGGCCTGTTTTGCTTGTCATACACCCGATCATTCAATTGTCGGCTATAGTGCTGACCCTGTATGTGTTCTACCTCGGGGTTCAGCGTTTTCGGTCAGTTAATCTTCATCAGAAGACGCTTTTCAGATGGAAGCGGCATGTGCTGCTGGGAAAGATTGCTATGTCGGCGTTATTGGGCGGCATGATGGGCGGCATGACTATGGCGTATCTTTACTTTCATGGGTTTCTCATAACCGGGATCCATGGTAAGGCCGCCCTTGTAATGGCCGTCTTTATCATTTTTGGCGGTGCGTCCGGTCTATACATGAACCACAACAAAAAGAAGCGAACAGCCCTTCCAGTGATTCATGGCCTGAACAATTTCATTCTTCTGATTTTTGCCTTGACCCAGGTTATAACTGGTTGGAGGGTCTATATGCAGTTCGTTTTGGGACGCTGACCATTGCTCGGCTGATGCAAGACCAAAAAGGGCTTCAAAGCGCTTAATTGTATTTAGATGGGAGATTCATATTAACTGACATTTCTAAATATTAGAAGAAAAGGAGGGCAGAATTATGCAAGATAAAAAGGAATTGTGTGAGAAGATCAGATCAATCTATCCCGACATCGGAGAATGCGGGATCGATGTTGATGTAGAGTATGATGAGGCAAAAAAGGCGTGGATTGTAGACCTGAAAAAGGGTGAGCTGGAGCTAAAGACCCATCTGGAGCTCCAGGAAGTCGATGATTGTATGGAAGGTAAACAATGTGTTTCCCTGGGCATACAGATCTCACAACTAAGAGCCAACATAGAGAAGCTGTGAGGTTGGAAAGAATCAGAAAGGATAGTTTTATGAAACGTTTCGAATATGAGATTACCCACCACCCGGCAGACACCTTCAAACAGGTGGTCTATTTCTGCACGGAGACTGGGGAGTGCACTTTGGATGAGGTGCCGGGTGAAGAGACAAAAATGCTCAGCCAAATTCTGAACGAACGGGGAAACCAGGGGTGGGAGCTAATCCAGGTCTCTTTTGGTAAAGATGGCATGATGGCCTTTTGGAAACGCAAAGTGAAAGAAAAGGAGAAATAGTCATGACGGAAAACATCAAATGGGAAACGGAAATTGATGCGGCTCTGGCTCTGGCTCGTGTCGAGAAGAAGCCTGTGTTGCTTGATTTCTTCAACCCCGGTTGAATTGGTTGTCAACAGATGGATGCGGTTACGTATCCGAATGATAGAGTGATCTTCTTTATCACTGAAAACATGATTCCGCTGCGTGTTGCGTTTGACGCCCAGCCCTTGTCTGCGGATTTTAATATCAAGTGGACACCGGCCATTATTACGCTTGATCCTGATGGCAACGAACACCATCGAACGGTAGGCTTTCTTGCCCCGGAAGAGTTGATTCCCTCGCTGTTGCTGGGTATCGGGAAGTCTTATTTTGAAACAGATCAATTCGACAAGGCCCTTGGGACTCTTGAGAAGTTGCTGGGAGAATACACTGAGAGCGGGTCTGCGCCGGAAGCTATCTATCTGCGCGGGGTGTGTCGTTACAAAAGCACGCAGAATCCCGAGCCCCTCAAGGCAGCATACGAGCAGCTCGCAGCCGAATATCCATCCAGCGACTGGACGAAACGGGCTTATCCATATCGGCTTATATAGGCTGCATCAAAGGAGGTGAAATTAATCGATATTTTTTAACTTTTTATGTAATTTCTATCAATTATGAAAGGAGAGTGTAGTTATGAGAAAAATGATAATCTGTTCCACAGTCCTGGTGTTTGCCTTTTCCCTCGGTATTGGATCTGCGTTTGGGCTTACCGATATTGAGATGCTGGGCAAAAAGCTGTTTTTCGATAAGATTTCAGAACCGGACTCGATGGCCTGTGCTGACTGCCATGGGCCCAGGGTGGGCTTTACAGGGTCCATCCCAGGGATCAACAAACATGGAGCTGTGTACCGAGGGGCAGTGCCACAGCGTTTCGGCAATCGTAAACCACCTAGCGCAGCATATGCGACTTTGAGCCCGGTTTTTCATTATGACGACACAGAGGGCCTTTTTATCGGCGGTAACTTTTGGGATGGCCGGGCAACAGGAGAAAAACTCGAGAATCCGGCCGCAGACCAAGCTTTGGGGCCTTTTTTAAACCCGGTGGAACAAAACAACCCCAGTAAACAGGCTGTATTAGAACAGGTAGCTAGTTCACAATATGCCTGGCTTTGGGAAGAGGTCTGGCCAGGTGAACCGATAAGTTGCGAGAACGAAACAGAGATCGAAGAAAATTACGATCGCATCGGCCTGGCCATTGCAGCCTATGAGGGCTCGAGCGAAGTCAACCAGTTTTCCTCAAAATACGATTATTACCTGAAAGGAGAGGTAGAGCTGACCGCTAAGGAAGAATGGGGCTTGGAATTATTCAATGGCAAGGCTAAGTGTTCGGAATGCCATCCCAGTGAACCAGGGCCTTATGATGAGCAACCTCTTTTCACAGACTTCACCTACGACAACCTCGGAACGCCCAAGAACCCGGAAAATCCATTCTATGACATGGATCAAGTATATTTAGACGACGGGTCGCCAATCAACCCTGATGGGGCAGACTGGATCGATCCAGGCCTGGGCGGTTTTTTGGAGACGCAGTCGGAGTGGGAGTATTTGGCAGAAGAGAACATGGGCAAACACAAGGTGCCAACCCTGAGAAATGTGGATAAGCGGCCAGGTAAGGGGTTTACAAAGGCATACATGCACAACGGTGTGTTCAAGTCTCTCAAAACAGTGGTAATTTTTTATAACACCAGGGACGTAAAGGACTGGCCACCGCCAGAAGTGTCTGATAATGTGAACGAAGATGAGCTTGGTGACCTTAATTTGATGCCTAAGGAAGTGAATGCGATCGTTGCATTCATGAAGACCCTCTCAGACGGTTACACTCCAAAAAAATAGCCATTGAAGGCAGGGCCACAAATGGCCCTGCCTTTTTTCGTAGACGGACTGGGCGCTCTTAACTATTTCGAGCTGTGCGGTTAGCATTTACTGTGTTTTGTCAGCAAGTTGATTGCCATGAAGGATCTGTCGTAGTAGCGGCTTTACGCAACTTGCCAAATTGCTTTGGGCGGGATAAACCCGCCACAACAGGAATCTGTCGATGAAGATTAAAGCATTCGAAAGGACCTGGAAATTACCTACCCGCACAACTCGCAAGATTTTGATGCAGCAAGGTTTGCGAAAAACGCAGGCATACCAATGGATATGTTGAAACTTTTCGCAAGTCCTTGATGCGCAAAAGATTAGTGCAGATCGAGTAAAAAATCGCTCAATTTAGGTTATATCAAAGGAGGGACAAGAATGAGTAAAACCACAGAGAACATTAAGGCGGCATTTGCCGGTGAATCTCAAGCGAGGAACAAGTATACATACTTCGCGGAGGCCGCGAGAGAAGAAGGCTATCACTACATTGCAAAAATATTTGAAGAAACTGCTGAAAATGAAAAGCAGCATGCAAAAGATCACTTGCGGCTTCTGAACGGGATCGGAGATACTGTTGCAAATCTGAAAGAAGCAATTGGCGGAGAGGATTACGAAACACTCGAGATGTATCCAGGTTTCGCCAAAGAGGCCGAAAAAGAAGGGAATACAGAGGCTGCCATACTATTCACACAGATCGGCAAGATAGAAGAACATCACAGAGAGAGGTACAAGAAACTCCTGGAGATGGTTGAGTCTGGGAAAGTGTTTAAAAGAGATAAGCCGATAAAATGGAAATGCAGCATATGCGGCTATACGGTCGAGGGGACTGTACCACCACCTAAATGTCCGGGCTGCAAGAATCCCAGGGAATATTACGAGCCGGCAAATATGGATTTATAGAGAGGGATGTCCAAACGGTAAAACCTTTTATCTTTCCACTACCAAAGGTAGTGGTTTAAACCGATTAATTAATAGCAAAGAAAAAGTTCGTGTGTTTCAGCTATTAACACAAATTAACGGGAAACAGCGTTATAAAAATGAGTTCCGGCAGGCTCTTGAGGCTATATGAAGTCGACAAACGCTTATTTTATAAAGCTTTAAGGGTTGATAGTAATTTTTTAGAGCAACATTTAAGGATAAGGAAGTAAAAAGATTAAGACATAGGGAAAGATAAAACTGAGGGGCAAATTGTTTTTACTAATTGTCAGACAATTTTTTATATTCTGATGACTACTCAAGTATTAGAATTAAATTCAAAGAAAATATATTTTTGATATTTAAAGGGAAGTATATCCAAAACTCACAACACAACTAAACTCGCAACATAATGACACCAATTTTTCTAAGGCATGATTAAAAAAAAGGAGGGACAGACCATGAATCAAGATTTGACGAAGCAGTATCAAGAGGTGATGAACGATCCGGACATCCATTTTGAGACCGTCCGTGAGAAGATAGATGGCCATAGAATCTTGTTGGTTCCTGGTTTTCTATCAGAAGCCCTTATTACAGCCGGGAAATTCGGTTTTGGAGGGTATTTCGACGATCAAATGGAATGGTTCACACGAGACAGAATCGAGTACATACGTGTTAGCATTGAGTCTGAAGCCTCGACAGAGGAGAATGGCCAAAAAATTCTATCGGCTATCCGACGCGCCCGAAAGCCTGTTTACATCATTTCTCACAGCAAGGGCGGACTGGATACCCTAGACGCCGTCCTTTCCGATCCCTCCGTGTGGAACCAGATCGGAGGCTGGGTTGCGATCCAAACACCCTTTTATGGTACGCCGATCGCCGATCTAATATTGGGTCAGAAGATACTTCGTCTAAAAGCCAGGTTCTTTTTGACTTTGATGGGTGGCTCGGACGCGTCGTTGTTGGATATGCAAGTGACGAAACGAAGGGATTTACAAAAAGTGAACCATGACAGGATCCAAAAGTTTCTCAAGGCATTTCCGATGCTATGCTTCGCGAGTCATGCCGGAGAAATTGATACCGGCTTGGAACTGATCAGGAAAGTCATCCACGATCAGGCAGGGGTGAACGACGGTCTGGTTCCACTGGACTCGGCAATTTTGGAGGGTTCGAACTTCGTAAAAACTAGCGGGGTAGATCACGCCATGCCAGTTATGGAATCTTTCGAGAAACTAGACCGGGAAGACTTCACCAAGACGCTGTTGTATCTGCTTCTCAAGTCGTAAGAACAAGAGTAAGAAAGTCGAGTATGCGTGTTGAATCGTACGCAAAAAAGCCCAAAACAATGGGCAGGTCCCGAATTGATAATATCGCATCAGTACTTAACTCAACGCTGCAGGGGGAAGTGCCTATCGCTCTACCCTCAGATTTGCACGTATGGGGATGGTTCCCCACGCTGTGATATATACGAGATATTTGTGGGAACTATATTTGCATTTTTGTATGTTGCTTGCTGGATTGTTCCAACAGGAGGCATGGCAGCAACTCAACTAAGGCAATTATGCTGTTATTATAACCCACAAATAACTCATTCAGCTATCACATAATAGGGAAC
>JAJSZW010000047.1 GCA_030262895.1 Deltaproteobacteria bacterium
GGTCTTAGCATAATTTATATTGTAATGAATTTCATATCCATCATGTAATCTATTTCATTGCAATTTGTATGACAAATAAATTATAAATAAAATTATAGAAATGGTTTTTCCTGCAAAGCTCTCAACAGCATAAAAAGGAAACTATTCATATTATGAGCTTAACAAAAAGATCTTTGTTGCTGATAATCTTGTTTGGAGGCCTTTATCTTGCCGGATGCGTAATTGCCAGCAAAAAAACTGCAATTGTTTCCGATATTAAAACAGCCTTTAAGGGAACTTATAAGGTTGATCCATACATGGAAAAGCATATGCCGCGGACTGTTGCGGTTCTTCCATTTATTGATGAATCAAAAAGTCAAAAAGGGGCTGAAGTTGTGCGCAGAGGTTTTTATAACCATCTCAGCTCCCTGCCATATAAAGATATGGAACTGTTCCGCGTTGATCATGAGCTCAGAAAGGCCGGGCTGTACAATCCTGATACAATTAACAAAACTCCTCCGGAAAAATTCAAAGAAATTCTGTAACCGTTCACGGGGTCAGCAGCAGATCCTGGGATTTTCTTTCCCTGCAGAGATGCGTCTCTGATTTTTAAACATGAGTTGTGAGCTGTGAAGTAATTTAATTGAATGCTGATCGGCCTTGTAATGCGCATGTTGCTATTACAGTCCATAACCGTTCGCAACTTTTCCGTCCTTTGATGCTGCGTGTGCCTTGAGTTATATGACGATCTATTACAATAAACGTGAACGCTTACATAATTTTTAAGAGAACCTGTTATGCATAGAAGATTATTTCTAAAGTTTTTAGGGCAGGGGGCTTTTGTTTCGTACGGCATGTTAGCTTGTCCATATCTTGGGTGGGCTAAGAGCGCTTTTGATTATGCACTGGAAGGACAGGAACTGATTCAGAAGAAAAATTTTGCTCAAGCAATCAAATAGACCCTGACAATGCTGATGCATATTATTTTCTTGGAACTCTGTATAACTTCAGACATAACCCGGCCATGGCAATCGAATATCTAAAAAAAGCAAGCAATGCTGACTCTCAGGAAGCAGATACTCATTTTAGACTTGCAAAAGCCTTTCATAATGTGGATATGGTTGCAAATGCGATGCTTGAATACAAAAGGATGCTTGAAATCAAGCCTGCATATACAAAAGCGATAAATGAAATCGGATGGATTTATTATAACAAGGGTGATAAAGAAAATGCTGTAGCGCAATGGAAAAAAACGCTGAAGATAAACAGAAATGACAGGGACGCAATTTTAAATCTCGCCAAGGCATTTAATGACCTTGCATGGAATGCACTGAAGTCGGGAAAAACAAAGGAAGCAATAAAATACTGGGGAAAGACAATCACAATAAATCCCGGCAACAAACCAGCAAAATATTATTTAAAGAAATACAATCTGGGTTAAAACAAAAAGAGTATTCAGGAACTTAAACTAAGGAGGTAGAATATGAAAAAAAGTTCAATTTTATCAATGGTACTTGCAGTTCTATTAATTTTGCCTGCCTATGGATTTTGTAATGAATGGCAGGAAGTCGTTGAAAATATTGGAAACGGCAGCATCAACTGGACAAAAGGAATACTTCAGGCCAAGGGTATCGGAGCTTCTCCGGAAGAATACTATGGCAAACCCCAGGCAAGACCTATGGCTTTAAGGGCTGCACGGATAGATGCTATGCGCAACCTGCTTGAAGTTACACAAGGAGTAAGGATTGATTCCGCTACCGTCGTCAAAAACTTTGCTGTTACAAATGATGTAATAATGGCCAAAGTAAGCGGCATGGTAAAAGGAGCTCAGATTGTTAAACAGGAATATCTGTCGGACGGGACAGTTGAGGTTACAATGCAGATGAGCCTTCATGGAGGTTTTGCCCAACTGGTTCTTCCGCAAGAGATTAGGCAGGTAGAGCCCATTAAATCAGTTCCTTCTTTATCAGTTGAGCCGCCAAAACCATCTCCTGGCATACCTTCTAAAACCGCAGAAAAGCCAACATCCGAAATATATACAGGTTTGGTAGTTAATGCCATAGGACTTAACGCAAGGCCTGCCATGTCTCCAAAAATAATTGATGAAACCGGGCAGGAAGTTTACGGCTCCGCCTTTGTCAGCCGTGAATATGCAGTCCAGCAAGGGATGAGCGGCTATGCAAAAGATATAACAGCAGCTCAGAGCAATCCAAGAGTTACAAATAATCCTTTAACTGTAAAAGGGTTAAAAACAGAAGGGCCCGGCAATGCTGATATAGTAATCAGCAACGCAGATGCTTCTAAGCTTCGAAGCGCTTCCGAGCATCTATCATTCATGAAAAAATGCCGTGTAATGATCGTTGTTGATTAGGTAAAAAACTGCTCAATAAATATTTTAGGATATTAAAGGAGAAGCCATATGTATTTTAGAAAAATACTTTCTGTTATATCGGTTAGTTGCTTGCTTTTTCTGCTGGCATGCGGTCCAAAACCAGTGGCGCCAAAAGCAGAGTTAGATACTCCTGAACATCATGTCACAAATGGTAATAAGCTGCTGAAGGCGGGTAAAATTGATGAAGCATTTAAAGAATTTAACAGGGCAAAACTGCTGGATCCGGAGTATTCACCTGCCTATGTCGGCCTTGGCCTTGTATGCGGCTTAAAGGGTGATTTTAAAAAAGGCTTTGCTTCCATGGATAAAGCCGAAAATTACGCAAAAGGAAAGAAACAGGCGGTCACAGTTAATGTCGGATATATGCGTCTTTATATCATGGGCAAAGAAAAGGTCGATAAAGACTGTCTGGATGAAGTTGAAGACTACCATAAAGATGCAACAAAACTTGCACCTGATTGCCCTGAACCATATTACTATATGGGCATAGCCTATAAAATGTCTTATAATTTCCAGAAGGCCGCCAAACAATTCACCAAAGTTCTCGATCTTGACAGGGGCTTTGTTGAAGAAGCCGATAACGAATACGCGATTATCCAAAAAATCGAAAGAGCTATGCCTGGGACATCTGTTGGAAAAAAAATCGCACTGCTTGAAAAAATAACCCGCGCTGATATCGCCGCTCTCTTTATCGAAGAATTAAGAGTAGATGAACTTTTTGCAAACAGAACACCAAAGGAATTCGACACTTCTTTTAAAAGCCCGGAAAAAGAATTTAAAACCGGCGAATATATAAAAATTCCACCTGCAACCGATATTGCGGATCATGTACTGAAAGCCGATATAGACGCTGTAATTGAAATCGGTATCAAGGGACTGCAACCTTATCCGGATCATACTTTCAAGCCATATGAAATGATAAACCGTGCAGAATTTGCAATGATGATTGAGGATATCTTGATAAAAATTACCGGCGTCGAAGAACTTGCCACTAGGTTTATCGGCAGCGTATCACCTTTTCCGGATCTGAGGAATGATCTGCCATACTTTAATGCGGTAGTACTGTGTACAACCCGCGGCATTATGGTTACAAAAGATCTTAGAAGTGGTGAATTCGATGCTATGGGAAATGTTTCCGGAGCTGAAGCTCTTTTAAGTCTGCGTGTTCTTAAAACTCAGCTTCAAAAATACTAAGTAAGCTTTCACCACGGAACGACACGGAGTTTCACTGAAACAGGTCTCTCCGAGCTGTAGTCCCTATGAGCCGAAGGTTAAATTGATCAATTATTTCAAAACAACTCGCTTGAGGGTAGGGCTATTGATAATTCAGTGTAATTCCGTGAAAATCCGTGGTGAAACTATTACCTGTTAACATCTTAAGTGGAGCAATAGCCATGAAGCTTTGTATGAATAGAGCTATCTTTTTTATTGCCCTTTTGCTTGTTCTTTTGCCTTATCCTGTACAAGCTGAGCATAAAGCTCTTTCAGTTGAAATTGAAAGAGGAAAAGCTGAAGTTACCCTGCTCGAAGGTAAGGCTTTTCTTGAAAAAAAGGACACGGCAAAAGCTCAAGATATCTGCAAGGGTGATTATCTTGTATCCGGCGATCGTGTTAGTACAGACAAAGAATCGAGGATAGAACTAAAGCTTCCGGATGAAAGCTTTATCCGTTTTGATGAAGAGACAACCTTTGAGCTGGTATCAGTTGATTTTGATGAAAAAACCAATAATAGAAACATAAACGTAAACATGGCTCTTGGAAAAACATGGGCCAATGTATCAAAATTTCTGGGAGAAAAAGGACGCTTTGCTGTTTCAACCAGAACGGCTGTAGCCGGTGTTCGCGGTACAATATACAGAATGAATGTTAATAAAGACAACTCAGTAGTTGTAAAAGTTTACTGGGGAGAAATAGATATACGCGCGCCCTCTAAGGTGAGTTATGTCGAGCCTCATGAAAAAGTCATGAAACCTTCGACTATAGCAGGACCACATCCGGTACCCGGTCCTCTTCCCGTATCTATGGAAGAGTGGACCTATATCGTAAGGGCATTGCAGCAAATTGTTATAAGGCCGGATGGTACAGCCTTAAAACCTGAAGGATTTGATTTAGCTAAAGACGATTTGGTTGAATGGGTGCGATGGAATAAAAGACTGGATACAGGGATAAGAAAATAAGTAACGGTTCACGGAACGTTGAAATTGGAAATTTTGTAATGATTGATTGAAGCATGTTAACTGTTAACCGTCAATCAAACGTTAGATCATCCGGCCATTCTCTTTCATGACCGTCCATTATCCCCTTCTTGCATGCATCTATAACAACACGGCCATCCTGAAAGACCATATCTCTTCCCGGATCAACATTATTGAAAACCTTCCACAGCATAAGAGAACCGTCGGAAAGATTAATTTCCCTGTCAAAAAGTATAAATATATTGAACATGTCAAGCTCATCCAGCCCTAACAAAATCCTGGCAAAATCTTTCCCGCCTCTTTGTTCTGTCTTTTCCACGGAAATCGCAAGTATGTTATTCAAGCAATTTTCTCTTTCCGATATATTATGAAACAGATGTCCGCACTTAACAGAACCAGGCAGCCTGTTTATTACTAAACTTGACAAATCAACTGCACGCGTCTTTTTTAAGGGTTTCTTGTAGTTTCTCGGCAATTCATCCTTGAATCTGGTGGTTAGATCAATGCCTATCTTGTTCCCGAAATTTGGCAGGGGAGATGAGTGATCAAGCACATCCAGAATACCCTTTGTCATGGTAATATCAGAAGTAATATCGAGCCTTGTCACCAATTCTTCTATTACTCTGTCTGGATTTTGGGGATTGATATTTTTGTCGATAACCACAATAGCCTTACAGAAGCTCATCTGGCCCTGTCCCCAGAGCCCGCTCATAACCTTCTGCGCATGCCCTGAATACTCTTTATCAATAGATATAATAACTATGTTATGGAAAACTCCTTCCCATGGGAACCAGTAATCGCATATTTCAGGCATAACTGTTTGAAGCATCGGCAAAAAAATACGTTCCGTGGCTTTTGCCAGATAGCAGTCTTCCATTGGCGGACGCCCGACAAGTGTGGCATTGTAAATCGGATTTTTTCTATGAGTTATGGCTGTGACATGAAATGCCGGATAATAGTCAGCAAGCGAATAGTAACCGGTATGATCGCCAAACGGGCCTTCCAGCCTGAGTTCATCAGGATCAACATAACCCTCAAGTACAAATTCAGCTTCAGAAGGCACTTCCATGTCTATTGTTAAGCATTTTGTCATTAATACAGGCTTCTGACGAATAAAACCCGCGAGCAGCATTTCATCCACCCCTCTTGGCATTGGAGCTGTTGCTGCATAGATGGAAGCAGGATCAGCGCCTATGGCTACAGCAACGGGCATTCTTTTGCCTGTGCTCCGGTATTCATTAAAATAATGCGAGCCATCTTTATGAATGTGCCAGTGCATGCCTGTTGAAGTTTTGTCAAAGATCTGCATTCTGTACATTCCAACATTACGTTTGCCGGTAACAAGGCTTTTTGTAAACACCATCGGCAGAGTGATGAACGGACCTGCATCCTTTGGCCAGCAGTGGAGTACAGGAAGTCTCGACAGATCAACATCGCCGCCTTTATGAACAATCTCCTGACATGGCGGAATTTTTGATCTGCATGAACGGGGAAAGAATTTTGTAAAACTAATCGCCATAGGAATGATATTCAATGCCTCCTTTAAACTTCTTGGAGGATTCATATCTATATACTTTTTTATTCTCTCACTCAGTCTGTCAAGATGGTCTACCCCAAGGGCCATACAAATCCTGCGAGAACTTCCGAATATATTTGTAGCAACCGGAAATGATGAGCCCTCTACCTGCTCAAAGAACAGGGCTTTCCCTCCATACGGGCTTTTTGACTCCTGATCTGTAATTTTACTTATTTCAAGGCGCGGGGAAACCTCATGCCGTATGTATTTAAGCTCCCCGGCCCTATCCAGAGTGTCTAAAAAATCTTTTAAGTTTTTATACAATTCTGTTTCCTTCAGATAACTATTTCGCTGAACCGTGGATGTTACCCATTTTCTGGATATTTGTAAACGTTCAAACCAATTATAACATCAGTACCTTCGATTTTCTGGTTGCCACGTGAGCTGGCGACTGTTATCGTTTTGCCGGATTTTGAGGGTCCAAAGTCCTTTGTTAAATCTATCTCAACAATCAGTTTATCGTCTTTAACTTCCCATTTTACATTCTGCATTTCTTCACCTCTTTTTTTGTATATAACACAACTATAGGGTGACCCCCTTTTGTTCCCTTTTCTTCTAAAATTATTTCCCCCGTTTCTTCGATGACGGTTTCGGACGAAAAACTTTCCTTTCAATCAAAATTCTATTGAATTCTTCTTTATCAATCGGGCACTTGATGAGATCAACGGCTTCTCGTGTAGTTTCCAGCTTAAGTTGCTTTCTTATGCTTAAGAGAAGATCACCCGATACATCTTTTTGTTTAGCCGAGTGTGATATATAAGTGTATGCTCCGGTCTCCATCCCTTTATATTCGTGATAAAAGTAGATATGATGCCCGGATTCTTCCTTTCGGAAGCCTTTCTTGGGTAAATTCTTTGAAATCGCAGCACGAGTAACTTTCATTTGCGGATTTCTCTGAAAAGTTTTTCATATATCTCTTTTAGACGATAGGCTTCACCCGTTACACGATTCCATTTTAATCCCTTATAGTGCTTATAGAAATGCATCAATTGCTCGCAGAATGCACGGATAGCATCATCTCTCGATTCTCCTGTCGCATAAAGACCAAGGTTTTCATTTTCCGCAAAGAAGAGAGTTTCTCCCCGGCTGATCTTAACAGAAACCGGCTTTGAGGAAAGGACAACTCCATGTAATGAAGGAAATCGCCAGAGAGGTGTCTTGGCTGTAGAAAAACCCCAACTAATAGGTTTTAGATCCAATTCTGATGCTGTTGATACTGAGGTTATCCCCCTTTTAAAGTTTTCGGGGATGAAATCCAGCCGTTCTTTTCTCAGTTTATAGCTTTCATTAATTTGAGCCAGGCTCATATCGTCTCACCTCTTAAATACTGTCTATAATCATCAGTTATCAAATTCTCAAATATTGCCCTTGTCTGCTCGTGAGCCATGTTGACACATGAATTAATCTTGGAAAACGCTATTTTTTCAGTCAAGGCAAAGTCAAAATCCAGGAGCAACGCCTCTTGTTGGTCATCAGATCGGATTATAGATTCAATACGAGTAGTAATGGTGCCGTCTGGAACTTTAGATATGAGTACCATACTCAAGTTCTCAAATTGATCAGAAACTCCTTCGGGAAGATTAACATTAACAGATATAAAGCGTTGAAGTGGTACAATTCCATCCTCACGAGTGAAGGGAATGACGTTTATATATCTCCAGCCGACACGAACCAATTTCTTCAGGGAATACATTTTATAAAGTGTTTTGAACAGATCAATAAATTCCTTAATAAATCGCTTGTGGCCTGAGTAGTTCTTATTATGGAATGAAAACCGGTTTATAGCCAGCATGATTTCAGCAGTCCGTCCTTTGTTTTCAAAACGGTAGGGCGATAAACTATCACCAGCTTTTGGAACCAGAATTGTCGGATACCTATCCCTTATTTCTTCATAAAACTCATCTTTTCTGCACTCAATGGCCAACTCACCAGGGAATCTGACCTCACAAACCACTTCCACCAAAGGCGAATTCGGATACACTTCAGTGATCATATATTTTTTTTTGTTCATTCTGCTCCCTCTTCATAAATGCAAAAATGTAAGTTTGTATGTTATAATCGCAAATCGATAATTGCAAATCTAAAACCCCAATCCCTTATTCCTCACCAGGATTCCGTCCGCCCACCGCTTCTCATCAACCCCCGACAGATAAAGGTGCGGAAATGGCCTGCGTCAGTCGCCAAAACCGCTGATAGCGTCCAATTCCTTCTTCTGTTTTTTGGCGTTTTCGGTCGTTAACTCATCAAATACCGTGAAATCTTCAACTTCAACATGTTCAATCATGGTAGATTCATTATTATATTTCATCCGTTAAGAGGCAGAGCCCCCAAGAATCTGGCTCCCAGGCAGCGCATGGAATGTGCACCGCCTATCTTTATCGGCCTTTTTTGCCTTTCTTACTTCCTGATTGTCAGCCTATAGGTTTCAGATAACTATTTCGCTGAACCGTGAATGCTATTCATTTTCTGGATATTTATAAACGTTCAAACCAATTATAACATCAGTGCCCTCGATTTTCTGGTTGCCACGTGAGCTGGCGACTGTTATCGTTTTGCCGGATTTTGAGGGTCCAAAGTCCTTTGTTAAATCTATCTCAACAATCAGTTTATCGTCTTTAACTTCCCATTTTACATTCTGCATTTGTTCACCTCTTTTTTGTATTTATGTGGATGTTCTCGAAACCATAAACATCGACCAAGAAATATATCTCCTGCTATATTGATATATCGACATTACCAGCAACTTATTGATTGTTTCGTTTTGTCATTTGAATCTGCACACATAATAAATTGTAAGTTATTTCGTGCTATTGTGACTTGCAAGGAGCAGCATATCGATTTTGTTGTATTTAACACAACTATAGGTTCGCCGACAAACATAAAATGGCTAACAGGAAATTTTTACATCATCTTTGGTGTATCTGGAGATGATAGAATTTCGTAGATTTTCGCTATAACTATATAATTTATTTAAAAAATAATTGATTTTGGTTGTATTGAAAGTAAAATTGGTGTATTAAATAAAATAGTACATTACGCTTCTGTTAAAAAAGCTATATAAAAATTGTGCCTCAGTTCAAAATCGGAGAATACATAAAGGCTGAATTTGAAAGGCAAATTAACGCAGTGGGGTTACTTAATAAAAAAGATGGAATATTAGGTAGTCCCTGCAAAACAGTGCGGGTCAATAATTTCAACAAGTTATATATCATAGCTTCTGGCAGTACATGGCGAAAAATCAGGTGTTTGCAAAGCAAAACATGGCGGTATTTCTAAACCTGCATTGCTTTGTAGGGACTACCGAATATTACAACCTACCAGGGCCTTCATTCTTCTTTTCGGAGCCCCGGCGGCATTTCGGCGACTGGGGCTCTGTGAGCTGGCAGGCACCGGGATGCGGATGGTGTTGAATCAATGGCAGGCATTGGGACATCTTGAGCCGGGGTACGATAATGACCGCTCGCTCAAGACCTTTGAAATACGTTTGCCTCTGGCAAAAGACCAAGTTACACCACAAGTTACCGAACAAGTTGGGAAGTTGCTTTGGCAGTTTGGGAATAAACCTGTGGATGGAAAATCCTTAATGGCTGCTGTGGGGATCTCACATCGTCCTACATTTCTTTACAGCTACTTGCAACCAGCATTGAACGCCGGGCTTGTTGAAATGACGATTCCAGATAAGCCGAGAAGCAGTAAACAAAAATATCATCTTACAGATAAGGGCAAAAAATGGGTTGAACAGAACCAAGCGGAAAAATGATTATGCTTGATTATGAATTTGTTAAATGACAGAAAAAAACGAAGTGCCAGATATGTTTTCAAGAAAAATAGTTTGCTGGAAATCTATCGATGTTCTTTTGGGAATCGGGGTGGGAACCTGTATGGTTACGAGATAAAATGGAAAAATGTTCCTGTAAAAATTCCTAAAGACTGGCGAGAAAACTATCCGAACGCAAGTTTCGAGGTGATACATTGAGAAAATTATCTGAATTTTATAACTTCAGCTTTGCAGATGAAGGATTGATCGTAGAAAATAAAGGGTCACGTTTGACCCCCAAAAAACCTCGACAAATTAGACAAACACTGAACTCTACGGCTATTGACGGTGAAAAAATCTCTAAATAAAATCAATATTTACTTCTTGACGATATAAACTTATAAGCATAGTGGTGGCCTATAACTCCCTGTTTTTACTAAATGATAGTGGTTTTAATTACTGGGCATTAATTCACAATGCAAGCTTTGACGCCAATATCAATGCAAGCTTTGACGCCAATATTTCCAATCGAGCTTTTAGGCCCGCTACATCTAAAGTTCGGCTATCTAAAAAACTGATAAACAAGATGGCCTAGGTAATGGTTTTCTGATGAAGTTTATTGCACGTAAAGGCGCACCTAATATTCCGTTAGAGCTGATTGAGGCTCAGGAAACAGGAAATCTAGTATTCTTCTGCGGTGCGGGTGTTTCCTATGCGGCTGGTCTTCCAGAGTTTGCGGGTTTGGTCAATAATGTATACGATAGTCTTGGTGAGGAAAAGTTAAATCCAGAGGCAAAAGCTATTAAAGCTGGACTTTATGACCGTGCCCTTGGGTTACTAGAAGCAAGAATTATCGGCGATAATGAACAAGGGGTTAATCTTGTTAGGAGAGCAATTGTCGATGAGTTGACCATTGCTGATGGTGCCGATTTACAAAATCATAAGGCGATTTTACAACTATCAAAAACAGCTAACCGAAAGTACCGTTTGGTCACTACCAATGTAGATCATGGTTTTTTAAAAGTTGATCCAGCCATCCGCGGAATGATTGACGCTGCACCTAAGCTGCCTGTTCCCAAACCACACAAGTGGACGAGCGTGGTTCATTTGCACGGCATAATTGACAATGACGACCAAAATGGTGAGCAGTTAATCTTTACCAGTGGTGACTTTGGCTCAGCATACTTAACCGAACGCTGGGCGAGCAAATTTGTTACTGAGCTGTTTAGTCATTTTACTGTTCTTTTTGTTGGCTATAGCGTCAATGACCCAGTTATTCGTTACATGACGGATGCCATTGCAGCAGAAAGGCTGCGAGGATACGAAGTTTTCAAACAACCCTATGTGGTTGCACACACCACGCCATCGCAGCGGTCTGAAAATGAAAATACCTGGCGAGCAATGGGTATTGAGCCGGTCTTGTATACTTACTCACATAATAATTTGTATAACACTCTTAAGGAGTGGGGTAATTATATTAGAGATGGTTTGAATGCAAAAGCGCGAATCGTTATCAAAGAAGCACCAGTTGCCCCCCTGCCGCCCTATGACCAAAATCCAAGTGTGATACAGCTTATTGATGTGCTATCTGAGAAAACGAAGCCTAATCAGGAGAACGTTACGGGGTATCCTGCAAAAATATTCAGCGAATTAGATAATCCGCCTGCACCAATTGAGTGGTTGCCGGTACTCCATGAAAAGGGATTATTATCTATCGCCAGTCAGAGTAACCTTGTATCTCCAGTAAATTGCTCATCATATGAATCTAACCTATTAAGCCCAAATAAAATCTCATTTAATCTGTGGTATTGGTTGCTACGCCATCTTGAAAACGACACCCTCATCCGCTGGATTATTGACCAAGGCTCGTGTTTGCATCCAGGCCTTAAAAGTATCATTGAAAGACATATTAATAGTAACCCACCTCAGGAACTGTATTTGCGGTTCTGGAAAATAGTAACTTCACAGATTATGTGAAATGTGGAAGGGCTCTTGAAAGTGACGGATACGGTCATATTAGGGCTCTTAGAAAAGGCTTTGATCCGTTGATTTTAGCTGAGCTTACTAAGCTGATGGAGCCGTCTTTCAAACTTAGTAAATCAATTGATTTGTCTGGTCTATGGAGTGATGAAGACCAAATTGTAAAAAGACCACCATACGAAATTGAGGTGGTGATTGGCCTATCTGATTGGGTGTATAAAGAGCTAAGCAAACTGGATGCCTACCCAAACCACTTGGTAAACTTGTTACTCCCTGCTACCCAAGCCCTCATTAAAGCACTTGAATTCTGGGATTTTGCTGGTTTTGAAGATGAATTACATGATCGTAGTCATTGGGATATGGTGTCGATTTCGCCACATCCGCAAAATAGGCGTTACAGCACTTGGGTTATCTTGATTGAACTTTGTCGAGATTTGTGGGAGGCCATTTGGGAAGATAATAAAGTAAAAGCTCAATCCGTTCTGGATATATGGCGTTCATTTAAACACCCAGTATTTAGACGGCTTTCGCTTCATGCTATGACTGTTAAAGACGTAGCAAATACAGATGTAATAGTTGATTATTTGCTTGAAGATAACGGTCAGTGGTTGTGGTCTTTGGCAACTCACCGCGAAGTTTTTAGGCTATTGGCTGTTTTATGGTCTGAACTTGATGAAGTAACTGCTGGTCAATTAGTCAATACTATCCTAAAAGGGCCGCCAAGAAAAATGTACCGCGCTGACCTCACCGAAGAAGAGTGGGAAGAGCGTTTTAGTCGCGATGTCTGGCTGATGCTTTCGAAGTTGCAGAGTTTTGGCGGGATCTTACCAACTAATGCAGTAGAAGCACTACAACAACTCACTTCTGATTATCCCCTGTGGGCTTTGCAGGAGGGTGAACGTGATGAATTTACTCACTGGATGGAAACTGGATCGGGTCTTGAGGTTGATATAACCTTAGATGAACTGTTTGAAAAAAAGTTCCAGATCTCATCGAATATTTATCTCAGGAAAACCGGCTATATGGCGAAGGCAGGATTGATCAATTTGGGGCTGGCTGCAAAGACAACCGGGAAAAGGCCATTGAAGTTTTAAGACATTTGGCTATCGGCGGCAATTGGGACAGGAATATTTGGCATGCGGGCTTGGTAGGACTTGCAGACAGTGATGAAAATACTTGGGGAGAAATCGCGCCATTACTCAATAATGCGGTACCGGAGTTTTATCGCGAGGAGGGATGGCCTGTAGCACACTGGACTAAGAAAAATATTTCGTCAATTGAATGTGGAGCACCCGAAGAGCATTATTTTGGGGTTATTTTTGAATCACTTCTGGATAATGTTTCAAATCGTGAAGAGCCAATTCGTGAGGCTGTTAACTACGCTATCAATCATCCAGTAGGCATTATTACTGAAGCGCTGATAGATAGGTTTAGTGCTTGTGGATTGAAGGTTGACGAAGGTATCCCAGAAGGGCCTCTGCAGAAGTGGGTAAATCAGCTTGTCTCATCTGAGACTCAAGCCTCGATTGCAGGAAAAATAATTCTCGCTTCCCGTTTACATTACTTTCATGCGATAGACCCTGGATGGACAGAGAAGAATCTTATTCCTTTCTTTGATTGGGAAGGCTCAAAACTTGCTGCAATGATTTGGCAAGGGTATCTGTGGAGTCCACGTATTTCAGCTGATTTAGCCATTGCCCTAAAAAATCACTTAGCAAACGCGGTTAAGCATGCAGACCGAATAGGAGCTTCAGCAGAAAAGCTGATACAGTTATTCACTGTTGTCTGTTTGGAGCACTCCGATTTGTACACAGCAAAAGAGCAACACGATGGGTTAGTTAATGTAGGAACAGACGGTTTAGTATATATCGCAGAATTTTTCTGGCGTAGCATTAGTGGAGATTCAAAAAGTGCTAATAATTATTGGAGAAACCGGGTTCAGCCCTTCATGAAAAGAGCCTGGCCTAAAGCTGCGGAGTTTGTTTCCGATAAATCGTCTGAACATTTTTCTTTGATAGTAATAGAGTTGGATGATACTTTTAAAGAAGCTCTTGAATTTCTCTGGCCTTTCATTAAACCGTTCTCTGATCTCTCCTTTTTGTTAACCCATCTTGATGCGAAGGGTCTACCAGACCAGCAGCCAAAAGCGGTTTTACGATTGCTTTCTAAAGTGTTCACGGCAGAATATCAATGGCCATCTAAAGAGTTCCGCAATGTTTTAAATCGGATAATACATGCAGACCCAACAATTGAAAATGAGCCCGACTACAGAATCATGAACGATTACTTAGTGCAGCGTAACCTTTGATCACAGGGCTGAGGGGGGACTTGCGGGACGGGACATGTGCGGGAACGTACATTAGTTTATAAGTTGATAAGATAATTGTAAGGATAAAGGGCGTAAAGGTCTATGCTTTTCATAACGAAAAGGAAAAAATAGGAATTGCTAATTTATCTTGATGAATCGGGTGACCTTGGGTTTGATTTTAACAAACCGAAAACGTCTGAAAAATTTGTTATTACTCTACTTGCTTGTGACAATACAGTTACGATGAGACACTTCAGCGGATCTTCCCCTGGGAAACAGTCCTGAATTTGACGTAACAAGTTGAATATATTAAGAAAACAACGGAAAGCACCCCAAAATGCGTAGCCACTAAAAAATGCTTTTTTTATTTGCTTTCAAGATCAACACATGAGATAAATAGTGAGCAATTGTGGAGGTTTACAGATGTAGCCACCACGCCTTTTTTTAAGCCTTTGAAACTATTGCGATTTTTGTAATCCCTTGAGGGAAGATCCGTTTGAACAGGTAAACAGCAAATTGAGCACATTAAACCTGGCAGATATTGAGAGTCAATATAGAGCAGATGCAAAGTAGTATTACACCTTTGATTTGCTCACTCCAAATCAATTCCCGCGCTGGTTTGCAGATTTGAAAAAGGGAAGGCAGGCGTAGAGGAACTGATATGTGTTTTTTACCCCCACTCCTTAACAAGATCGTGTTCAATTTTCAGATGGTCGAGAACCCTTGCAATTACAGTATCTACAAGGTCAGAGATATTTTGCGGGTTTGAATAAAATGAGGGGGATGGAGGCATGATGGTTGCGCCGGCCTTGGCTGCTACATACATGTTCTTCAAATGGATAATGTTTAAAGGAGTCTCCCTTGGCAACAGGATCAACGGACGCTTTTCTTTGAGATTTACATCAGCAGCTCTGTGAATGAGGTTGTCTGCTATACCGGCTGCAATTGCTCCAAGTGTTTTCATTGAGCATGGGGCAATAACCATGCCGTCATTCCTGAACGACCCGCTTGCAGGAGGAGCAAAAAAATCATCCTGATCGTGTGTATATAAATAGGCATTTTTATTAAATGTAATGCCTTTATCCTTTAAAAAAGATGAAAAGGATTCACCGCTGTAACCGGTTTCATGCTCAAGAACTTTATATCCGGCACTTGATATTATAAGATATATCTTTACCGGATTTTTCAAAAGAGCCTTGAGAAGCCTTATTCCGTATATAGACCCTGAAGCCCCGCATATTGCCACTACTATTTTCTTGTTCACACCCACCGCCTGACCAGCTCGTCTGCCAGAACACCCAGGAATAAAGTTATCGAAATTAAACTGTTAACATGAAAAAAGGCAAAATTAACATTGCTGAGATCGTCCGGCTTAACCAGCCTGTGCTCAATAATTAATAAAATTCCGATTATAACTACTGCGAAGAAGTACATCAGGTTCATATCAAATACAAAATAGATCAGAAAGAAAAAACAGAAAGAAGCAAGATGTATAATAGAAGCAATTATAAGTGCTTTTTGTACACCAAAATGAGCAGGTATGGAAAAAAGCCCTTCATTTTTGTCAAATTCAATATCCTGACAAGCATAAAGAATATCAAAGCCTGCGATATAGGTCATGAGGGCAAATGAAAGAATAAGAATAGACCATGAAAAGGTTTTGGCAAGGGCTATCCATGCACCTGCAGGGGCAAGAGATATGGCGAAGCCCAGATAAATATGGGAAAGCCAGGTAAACCTTTTTGTATAGGAATAAGAGAAAAGTACAACAAGCATAGGAAAGGAAAGATAAAAGCAGAGTTTTCCGAGCATTGCTGAAGAAAATATAAAGAGACCTGAAAAGAAAATTACAAATACTACTGCTGAAGATAAAGAAAGCCTTCCTGATGGTATATCTCGTTTTGAGGTGCGTGGATTCTTTGTGTCAAACTTTGCATCAGCTATCCTGTTAAAACCCATGGCAGAGGAGCGTGCTCCAATCATGGCAAGCAAAATCCAGAAAATATCTGATATAATCATCTGATGCCGGCGCTGGGCAAGTATTACGGCTGAAAAAGCAAAGGGAAGAGCAAATACAGTATGGCTGAACTTTATCATCCTGCCGTATGTAAGAATCCGTTCCAGCAAAATTACAACCCTACTCCATCTATATGCGCCCCACAATGTGTGCACTTACTATTTTTTATCAGATTTTTCCTTACGTAAAAACCCCACCTGTCAATAAGCATATTTTTACATTTATAACAGAAAGTATTCTCGCCGTCATCACCTGGCACATTGCCTGTATAAACATATTTCAAGCCCGATTTAATACCGATCTCACGGGCCATAATAAGGGTCTCAAGAGGTGTGGAAGGCCGGTCTAAAAGCTTATATGTCGGATGGAACCTGCTTATATGCCATGGTGTTTCAGGACCCAGAGACTTTACAAGGAATTCAGCCAGCATTTCAAGCTCATGCTTGTCGTCATTTAGTCCCGGAATAAGAAGAGTTGTTACCTCAACAAAAATACCAAGTGACTTCATCAGTTTCAACGTCTCCTTAACAGGCTCCAGCCTGGCCTTGACAACATCTTTATAAAAGGAGGCATTAAATGCCTTTAAGTCAACATTTGCCGCATCCAGGTAGGGGCTTATCATTTGAAGAGCTTCGGAAGTCATGTATCCATTTGTTACGAAAACGTTTTTGATCCCCTTTGCATGAGCCAGTTTTGCAGTATCAAAGGCAAATTCAAAGTATATAGTCGGCTCGGTATAGGTATAGGCTATGCTTTTGCAGTTTCCTTTTACTGCTGCGTCCACAACATCTTCAGGTGTGTATAAGTCGCCGGTTATCATGCCATTATGGTCTGACGGCATCTGCGAAATATCTGCATTCTGGCAGAAAAGACATTTAAAATTGCAGCCGACAGTAGCTATGGAATAGGAGAGACTTCCCGGCATGAAATGAAAGAGCGGTTTTTTTTCGATCGGATCTATGTGGTTGGCAATGAGTTTTCCATAAACCAGGGTCTTCAGAGTTCCTTCCTGGTTCTCACGCACACCGCATATCCCGCGCCTGCCATTTTTAATCACACAACGATGGTTGCAAAGATTACATTTAACTTTTTTTTCATTAAGCGGTTTGTAAAGATATGCTTCCATAGTTTCTTAACTCCAATTTCTAATTTTCAGGGTTTGCCAAGACCTCTTTTAACCTGCTACTGCATTGGTTGTCTGCTTAATTGAAAGGGGCCTGGTTATATAGCGGGGAACCGGAGCAAACACAATGCCTGCGAAGGCACCGAACGGGCATCTTTGAACCAGTCTCGAACGTTCTATTCCGGAGGTGATTTTTCCTGATGCCGATAAAAAATGACATACGGTTCTCCATGATATAGGGACATCTCCCAAAACGGCACGGATGATTTTCTTTAATTCCCAGATACTGAAAAACTCCGCGCGGTTGTAAATGCTTTTGGTAAATATCCCTTTAAGCCGCAAGTTTATACCCTTAAGAGCATACCTATTAAGGACACCTATAAAAATCCTGTCTTTTGCAACCCTGCAGGCCTCTTCAATTGCCTTTCTGTGATCTTCAACAAATTCCAGGGTTGTTATAAAGCAGGCATAGTTAAATGAATTATCATCAAAAGGCAGATCTTCAGCAAACCCTCGATGTAGATCCACGCGATGTCCAACTTTTTTAAAAGCAATATCGAGCATATATTGAGATGGATCAATGCCTGTAATCTGCAGCCCTCTACCTAAAAAAGGAAGAAGACTTGCACCGGTTCCACACCCTATATCTAAAAGAGAATCCCCTTGCATCGGCTTCAGCATATCCAGCATAAGCCGAAATTCAAGGTCCGCGGCAAATCTGTTTTGTGGTTTATCATACCACTGATCGTAATTTACGGCATCATTAAAATCAAATACATAACCCATACTTATTAATTATTAAAAAAAAAGAATTTTATCAAGGAGAAAACATTCTTAATAATTATGTTGGTAATATATTTGGAGAGACCTGAAAGAAGTGTATTTTTTTATAATGAGGCTTAAAAATATCTTGATTAGTCTTTAATAACTTGTTATGGGCTGCGGACAAGAGCCTGGGTTGTATTGAGATTATGAATGAGTAAATGTAGCCTCATTCATCTGCAACCCAGGCAATCTTTTTATATATAGACTTTCAGATAATTAATTTCACTGTGTTATCAGTCGTTGACGTATAACTAATACGCCTTCCTCCTTCTGGCCTTGTGAAATTAATTATCTGAAAGTCTATAGTTCAAATTACTTTGAATTTTTCTCGATATTCGGGAATTTCTATAATTGGCGGCCTTTCAAAGCCCCTATCTATATAAATATCCGGCTGGTATTCGTCTTTTCCCAATTTGTATTGTATCATCTCGTTAAAAATATCACTTTTTAATTCAGCTATTCCAAGCTTTTCAAGGCGCTTGCAAAAAGTCTTTAGAATAACAAAAGACATTTTCCCCAATGATTTAGTATCCTGGTTCCTGTGAACCCGCCTTTCAAGATCTACCTGCGCAATAACATCGAGCCCCCATTTTTCATAAGTATCGAGAATTATACTGGTCTCAATGCCATAGCCAATTGGAAAGGGTATTTTCTCAAAGAGTTCACGGTAACCGGCATATTCGCCGGAGAGGGGCTGCATAATCTGGGTAAGCTCAGGGAAAAAAAGAGAAAACAGTGGTCTTATTACAAGTTCGGTAACTCTGCCGCCGCCAGTAGGTCTCAGTTTCTTTTTGCCTCTAGCAATTGGACGGTCATAAAAACCTTTGCAATATTTTATATTATCAAAAAGAAGAAGCGGACCTACAAGAGCATAAACAAATCTATGATGAATATTTTTTATATCAGCATCAAGATAAACAATTATATCACCTTTTGTAATATAAAGAGCTTTCCACAGATTTTCGCCCTTCCCCTTAAACTTTTCAAGTTTGGGCAGGATATCATCAGCCTTGTATACATCGGCGCCATAACTTGATGCTATTTCCATGGTTCTATCTGTTGAGCCGGAATCAATAACTACGATTTCATCAAGAAGTTGAAAGCGGGACATCAGCTCCGACTTCATAATAATAATTTCTTTTGCAATAGTCTTTTCTTCGTTAAGAGTGGGCAGACAAAGAGATATTTTAATCTTCTTTCTTTCTTTTTCTTCAACAAGACGGTTAATGTCTTTGAATTCAGAATAATGAAAGGTATTCTTTTTCAGCCAGTTGCTATTCATCGCAAACTCCTTTGTCTATTGCCATAATCACTCCAATAATCTGGGCAATTCCTTTATACATTGGTTCAATTTCCATCGTAGCATTTTCAAGATGAATATTTTCTCCTCGAGTAATTCCGAGTGTAACTGCCGGTATATTGTGTGAAAGAAAAATTGACAGCTCAGATTCACTTGGCTCACATATTGGTTTTAGACCCAAACTTTCAATTATTGCCCCGGCACTTTTTACAAGGGGATGATTGTATTTTAAACTGGCTGCGCTCAGGTTACTTATAGTTTTTAGCTTCAGCTCAATTTCATTTTGGTGACTTATGTCTTCAATAATGTCATTAATATCATTATAAATACTTTTTACCATCTTATCTGAATCACTTTGAATCTCAAAGCCAAGCTTTGCCTTATAAGCTATAGTTCCATGCTTGAAACCGCCTGATATTTTACCGATAATTACTCTGGAACGTGGTCTTTGAGGTAAGCGCAACTCCAGGATCTGGTTTATAACTTCATTTAAAATCAATATCGCATTTGACTTGAACTTCTGAAGCGGTCCAGGTGTGGGTGATATGTCACATTCAACTTCACATCTAATCATTCCTTCAGAATAATAATTAAGTCTGCCAAGTTCGACACTCTCTAAGCAAATTGCACCTCTTATAGGAGTATCCCACGTTTTCAGGAGATGCCTGATGCCCCGCAAGTTCCCCCTTCCCAATGATTGTATAACGCCCACCAGGACAATATCGGATTCAAAACTAAGATCTAACTTTCTAAAAATTTCCGGCAACGAAGCCAACACCCCAATACTTAATGAATTTTCTAAAATGCCTGCTCCCTTTATTGTTCTTTTCCTGACAGTATAATTATGATCTACATCCTTTTCAAAAACTGTGTCCAGATGTGCAACGACAAAAACAGGTGGCTTTGATGGGGAAGTTCCCCTTATGATTCCAACGGGATTCCTGTATCCATCGGTTGTACATTCATCGACCTGAAACTCAGCCAATCTTTCCATAAATAAATTAGTCCGCCTCTTTTCCTTGAAAGTAGGAGCAGGTATCTGTCCAATAAATACTATATTAGCGATAATTGTCTCCTTCATCGACTTGATCTGCTCAACAAAAAACGGTAATTTATCAAGGTACTTTTCCATATCGGCCCCGTAAAAACAGCAAGAACTTATATATGTTATGTAACTAATCAGGTGTTTAGGCTGAAGGCTAAAGGAAACAGATGATTCCTGAACGTTATTCTCTATGTTTAACCTAAATTGAGCGATTTTTTACTCAACCTGCACCAATCTCTTGCGCATCAAGGACTTGCGAAAAGTCTCGACATATCCATTGGTATGCCTACGCTTTTCGCAAACCTTGCTGCATCAAGATCTCGGCACATTTCTTCGCAAAAAATCGCTCAACTTAGGTTTAAGACAAAATTTTTGGCCGCTTTAATAAATATTGGCCTGGGAGTCTTTCCCCTAAAAGTCTTCTACCTTCAGTCTATTAACCTGAATAATTATTATTTTATTATCATATGTACCGAAATTTTAAAAGAAATTATTGACATATTGAATATTTTCAAAGCAAAATAAAAAAATGTTTTAATCACTGTCAATAAGAAATTGGTAAAAGTTCACCACGGAACGACACGGAGTTTCACTGAAAATTGTAAACATAACAACTCGCTCCCGCCTGTGCTGTAAGCACGGCAGACAGGTGAGAGTGGGTCTATTGTTTAATTTTGGAGCGGAGACGTTCGTAATGTTGAGGAGAATATTTTTATAATTCAGTGCAATTCCGTGAAAATCCGTGGTGAACTATCCTTTTGGCTAATACTAATTTGCAATCTTTATGGAGAATACCGCCAATGAAAAGCTTTATTGTTTTTTTCATAGTCTTATTTTCTACAGTAGTGCAGGCTGAAACCATGTATGTTGATGATATTGTTAAAATAACGGTCAGAACAGGGCCGGGAATTGCTCACAAGATATTGGCAATGATCAAATCAGGCGAAAGAGTTGAGGTGCTTAAGCCAGAGGAACCAGAGAAGGACTGGTCTCTTGTTCGAATCACAAACGGAAAAGAAGGATGGGTTCTCAGCCGCTTCCTCAAATCTAAAGAACCGGATGGGCTGGTACTTGATAGATTGAAAAAAAAACATAACGCGCTTAAGAATCAAGCTGTCTCTACGATTGAAGAAAACAAGGTCTATAAGAAAGAAAATAAGAGACTGAACTCGGAACTTAAAACAAACAAAGAAATATCAAAGAAAATTAAATCATCTTATGAAACCCTGAAAAAAGAGTCAGCCGAATTTCTTGAACTAAAGTCCAATTATGAAAAGACTTCATCAAAACTTATCGAACAGACAAAAAAAGCTACAAAATTGGAAGAAGAATTAACAAGCCTGTTGTTACATCAGAATATCAAGTGGTTTTTAAGCGGCGCCGGGGTACTCCTTTTGGGTTTCGTGATAGGATTTAGCACCAAACGTCAGCGCAGGCGATCCTCTTTACTGTAAAATCATAAAATTTAAAAAACAACTATTCCAATCCCACTACAAAATGTTTCAATGCTTTGTAGCCGTTCACGGCTTGAAACTTGAAATTGGAAAGTAGAAATTGGGAAGAACAGTACAAAAGCATGAGGGCCAAATTTCCAATTTCCAATTTCAATGTTCCGTGAACGCTTTCAATGCTTTTCTAGCCGATTAGAACCCATTGAAAATACAATATTACATAAAGAACTCGGAAAACTAAAATGGAATTTGAAACTGATTTCTTGATTATAGGAAGCGGTGTGGCTGGGCTGACGTTCGCCCTTAAAGTAGCGGAATTCGGTAATGTTGCACTTGTAACTAAAAAAGGAATCATGGACAGCAATACAGCTCAGGCGCAGGGCGGAATTGCTTCTGTTTTTGATAAAGTCGATTCATTTGATCTCCATATCCGTGACACTCTTGCATCAGGAGACGGTCTCTGCGACAAGGAAGTTGTTGAGATGGTAGTAAAAAATGGACCTGATAGAATTCTGGAATTGATCGATTTCGGTGTACATTTCAACTTAAAGGAAAATAGTTCAAAAAAGAAATCTTTCGACTTTGATCTTGGGCGCGAAGGGGGACACTCAAAAAAACGTATTGTGCATGCTCAGGATATGACGGGGCTGGAAATAGAAACAGTGCTGGTACGTCACGTCAAAAATCATGAACGCATTACACTGTTTGAGAACCATATTGCAATTGACCTTATCACCTGTTCAACTCTTTTAAAAAGCGGCCTGGTAACAACCAACCACGAGGAATCCTGCTGTGGAGCATATGTTCTTGAAAGAGATACAAAACAAGTCAAGACCTTTCGCTCTAAAATAACCCTGCTTGCCACAGGTGGCGCCGGCAAGGTGTATATTTACACAAGCAACCCCGACATTGCGACCGGAGATGGAATCGCAATGGGATACAGAGCAGGCGCTACATTAGCCAATCTTGAGTTTGTCCAGTTTCATCCAACCTGCCTTTACCATCCTGAAGCTAAAAACTTTCTTATTTCAGAAGCTGTCAGGGGTGAAGGAGGAATTCTTATTGATTCTGCCGAAAATCCTTTCATGGAGAGATATGATCCCCAAAAAGATCTGGCCTGCCGTGATGTTGTTGCCAGAGCTATAGATGCAGAACTCAAAAAAAGCGGAGATGATTCGGTATTTCTCGATATATCTCATAAAAATCCCGAATTTGTTAAAAATCGTTTTCCTAATCTTTATGAAAAATGTCTAACTTTCGGTATCGACATGACAGCCGAACCTATTCCCGTTGTTCCGGCAGCTCATTATATGTGCGGCGGCGTAAAAACAGATATCCACGGCAAAACAAATATCCTCGGGCTTTACGCCATTGGGGAAACAGCCTGCACAGGTCTTCACGGGGCTAATAGACTGGCAAGCAATTCTCTGATAGAAGCGCTGGTCTATGCCCATATGGCAGCAAAACATGCAGTAAAAGACCTCGAAATTTTAGATTTTAAATCCACGCCCGATCTTCCCCAGTGGGACGAATCCGGCACAACCGATAGTGATGAAGTCATCATGGTTTCACATAACTGGGATGAAATAAGACGGTCTATGTGGAATTATGTAGGAATAGTTAGATCGAATAAACGTCTTGAAAGAGCAAAAAGAAGGATAGAAAACATTCAAAACGAAATTCATGAGTATTACTGGAATTTCAAAATTGCCGGAGATCTTATTGAACTCCGAAATATCGCTACAGTTGCTGAATTGATTATTAAATGCGCCATGCTCAGAAAGGAAAGCCGCGGACTTCACTACAATATAGAATATCCTTATCGTGATGACAAATTATGGAAAAAAGATACTATTATAAGAAAAACCTTTGAAGGATAAAGTTGTTCAATTTAGGTAATAATTTCCTTGCATGAAAATAGTTAGTAATATAATAGTTATATTTTTATTTTGGATAGCTTCTAAACAGAGAGATGGTAGAAAATTCTATGTATAGACTTTCAGATAAATAATTTCACTGTGTTATCAGTCGTTGACGTATAACTAATACGCCTTCCTCCTTCTGGCCTTGTGAAATTAATTATCTGAAAGTCTATAGCCGTTCACGGCTTGAAACTTGAAATTGGAAAGAACAGTACAAAAGCATGAAGGCCCAATTTATAATTTTAACGGTCCGTGAACGCTTACAGTTCTATAGAGGAATAATACAATGATACACAAAATTAAGCAGCTCATTTTATTAGCTATTTTGGTATCTGTTGGATATTTTTTGTTATCAAATCATATAATTTATTTTGGTAATGGGATTAAGTTATTAAAAAAATCAAGGCCTACTTCAGCTTATACCTTCGTCAGCATTGAAAATAAAAAAGTTGAGGATATTCTTAAAATTGAAGATTTACGAAATGATGGCATTGGAGATTTTCTTGTAGAAATTGGAAAGCTAAACAATGAAGAAAAAGAACGATTGGAATATATTATTACGAAATCTCCCTGATCGGCATTAATATCCAAAGTCACTCTATAAAAGAACTGAATAATTATTAGTCAATAATAATTCAGTCATTGTTCTTTCCGACAAAAAAAGCTAACCGGGCCGGCTAACCCCGGCCTTTACCCATAAGTATTGAGACATATTTTTGTCCTTAATTAATAATTAGTTATTAACAATTGATTGTTGATTATTTGTTTTATGTTTTTATATTTATGCCCAAAAAAGCCAATAATAGTTAATAATCAATTTATAACTGTTAATTGCTAAGGAACGGGGACGAAATAGCTTATGGGTAAAGAGCAGGGCTAACCTTTCATTATTTTATTGGTGGAGCTGAGGGGGCTCGAACCCCTGACCTCATGACTGCCAGTCATGCGCTCTCCCATCTGAGCTACAGCCCCAATATGAGACCTATGAAAAATGTTCAATTTTGTTCAAGTTCAAGGAAGGCGAAAATTTTAAATGCTGGAATACATTGAGTATTTCGAGGCTTAAAATTTGAGCCTGACGCCGAAATTGGGCAAAAGGGGACGTTTTGCAAAGGTCTCAATATAAGTGGGGCAATTAACAAAAAACTATAAATGTGTCAATATTTATTTCATATCAGGTTGGTTAGGCTGAAGACTGAAGACTTTTAGGGAAAGACTCCCCCTAAGCCAATATTTTCTTAAAGCGGCCGGAAATCTTATCCTAAACATAGAGAATAACGCTCAGGAATCATATGTTTCCTTCAGCCTATAGCCTTCAGTCTAAACACCTGAGTAGTTACGAATTATTTAAAAAGGTCAAAAATGCATCTTAATGAATTTACAAAACAATCCGGAACCGTTAACGCAGATGCAAACCGAACAAAAATGTTCAAAGAGTTTGATGCGACAGAATTATATTGCCCTCGTTGCAAACGCGCAGTCCCTGTCAGGAAACGCCTTCTCCCGATACTTCAAGAAGGTGATAAATATGAATATCTATGTGCGTTCTGTTCCGAGTCTGTTGGAACAAAAATGGATAAAAACGAAAAACCATCTACAATAATTATTTAAAGGTTAAAAATAATGCTCAGATTCCTACGGCAAAGTGCCACTAGCTGGTTAATCAAAATAATATTAGGTGCAATTGTTATTGTATTTGTTTTCTGGGGAGTTGGAAGCTTCCGCTCACAACGGAAAG
>JAJSZW010000048.1 GCA_030262895.1 Deltaproteobacteria bacterium
TTTTAATCAATGATTACCTTTGGATTCTAAATCAAAGCGGCTGGCAGGAAACCCATATTTTTCAGGCGCCACTCTCCTCAGAGCGTTTTAAGGCAAATGTAGTATCTGCCATGCAAAAAAGAAAAATAATCGGTGTAACCAGCAGGTACGTCATCATTTCAAAGAAAAAATAGGTCTTTAAACAAAATTCCTTATGCAGAACATGACGAAAGAAAAATAATAACGCATTGAATGCCTGATTCTGGGTGGAAGCAGACACTTGCCGCTTCACCGCTAAAGAAGTCAAAAACTCTTTAACATCAGCAGTAGAGAGCAATGCCGGAGGTTTGCTTCTTTTCCTGTAGTTTTACGAGAAAGTGAGTGAGACTCCCGCATTGTGTTTGCGGAAAATTATACTTTCGACAAAAATCCAGATAATAGCGCAGCCACTTCTGATATACAGCCTGATTATTTTTCATAAATAACCTTCTCTTGTAAATATCCCTCAAACTGTGCTCGTAAAGATGACGGAATATTAAGCATGGTAGAGATCTCCAGAAATTTTATATCATTCCATATGGAATGATATACGAAAATATTTAGTAAAATAGCAAAAAAACTTGTCAAGAAAATATGTCTGAGATACAAGAAAAATGTTGATAGAGTAGACGTCAAAACTTTAACTTACGGAAAAACGACAATGAGTTGATTGCTGCGTAACGATGTGAATAAATTTTCAATACTATGGAGATACACAGAACAATAGAATAACTTGACCAATTACTACCCATGAATGCGAAATCGAAAAAAAAAGATAAATTAAAAGAACTTGATCCCAAAAAACTACCGGGAGTAAGTTTAGAATTGGCGGTTGCGAATATCCAAAAGTTGATGGACCCAAACTCTACAGTTACTCATAACGAAAAACTTAAAGATCGTGTCGGGAATATTAGGCAATATGATGTCGTGATAAGGGGTCAATTTGGTGGTAGGCAGGTTCTAGGGGTAATTGAGTGCAAAGACCATAGTAGAAAAAAAGGACCGAATGCTATAGAGGCATTCTCTAAGAAAACTGACAATCTCGGTGCTAATCTAAGACTTATTGTGTCTAGGAAAGGTTTTACTAAACAAGCTTTAAAACTCGCAAAACATGAAAACATAGGGTGCCTTTCGTTACTTCCAGACAGTCCTGAACAAGTGGGATTTAGCATAGGGGATATGTGGTATGGCGTAATTCGAATGTGGTCAAATATAAGATTGACTGTTCACTTTGAATCTAAAGACTCTCCAATATCAACATTTGATGGCAATACTGTGAAGTGGGAAGGAAAGCCCGTTATAAACTGGTTTTTGAAGGAATTGTTTACAACTTATTCAGAAGAAAATAAAGAGGGAACTCACTACCTAAAACTCAAATTTAAACAACCCAGAGATATTGAGATTGAAGGCAAAGAATATCGACTAATGGGGATTACATGTAGGGCTGATAGAAAAATTAAAAAAAAGAAAAAGTGGGTGTATTGGAGTGGTGATGCATTGTTTGATTGGAATGAGAATAAGTTCACAATTCCACCCAAGGGCTCGGTAGTAGGAAGCGCCGTTGAAACAGATCTTAGAGAATGGGATGACTTCGATGGGGAGCTACCGGCACAAGGGGAGCCTAATTCCGAAGGATTCATAAAGGCCTTACTCTATTACCAGCAAAACTGGGATATATCCAAGAACAACGAGGTTCCTGAGTTGAATAAACTGTGACCTTAGGAACAATAGCGCCTATAGGGATAGGGACGCCCCTCACAAGGCGCCCCTCCCACACCACGCAGCATACGGGTCCGTACTGCGCGGTTCGGCTGATCAGGCAGAATCAGATCCAGGGGGACATAAGAGCAAGTGATTGAAACCACTTGTTCTCCCACCAATTTGCTTCTAACCAAACTCGACACGGTTATCCGCATGAATGGCAGGCACTTCCTGTGCATTCAAGTTCATACTTGTCCTCACATTCCGTGTTGTCCCTCTCAAGAACGTTACTACTTAAGAAGAATCTGTTCTGTCGGGCTTTTGGATAATACTACGCAATGTGCCTCAATTAGCACATTAGAAATACCTCCTACTTGCCACTCTCATTTACCCCTGCCATTCGGCAGGTGGCACCGTTCGGGCCTTCACCGGGGTGAGTCCTCCGTGGTGTTCACGGCTCGTTTCCCTGGCTTACCGCCCTCTGCTGACTCCCACTACACGATAAGCGCCCCTTTCGGTTTGCTCACTCGATATTTCAACTGTCGTCGTATCCCTTAATTCGTGGTTTCCTCTCCTCGAAGGGTTTGGCTCGCTGGCGGTCAGGATACGATCTTCCACCAGCGCCGGGAATATTTAGTATACCGGCCTTCCCTATTCCGGTAATTTCACACAGATGTCATAACGAGATGCAGTGGGCCTCCCGGGGTGAACCTCGGCTACTTTCAGCGCACGATCGTCAGATATACGGAGTTCACCATGATGGATAGAGGACTTTATCCTGTGTTGCGGACTCGTCCCGGATTCCCCCCGCCTCATCTGCCTGCCCTCTATCTTTCGATACGGGGCATACCTGTACGTCGACCCACGCTTTTGCCTCCGGCCTCCTTCAGATGCGCCTTGCGGCTAACACCCTTGCCATTGGCTACCCTTCGCCTCCATCAGGCTGGGTCTGGACTTTATCTGAAACATGTGTCATTGTTTCAGATATCACCATTTAGCAGCCGGGCCTTGCCCGGCACACAACCAAAAGCTCAAGCTGACGCTGAAAAAGCGCGCCGCTTAGCGTTCGCTTTAGGAGATAATTATGAGTAAAGCTGACTCAAAAAGTAAAATACGTAATTATATAGAAAGCCTTACAAAAGATGAACTTATTACCTTAATTTTAAAGTTCGCCCCTCAAAGTTTTATTGATAATATCAATAGCCAATTTGCCTCTAAAAAAGAGGCATTGACTATATTTGATAAAACTTCAAAAACAATTGACAACATACTTTCTGATGAGGAATTATTATACAACCCCAGTGGATTTGAGCGTGAATTATTAAAGCAATTGGAAAAGCTCAGTGGGTTATGGGATAAATTGCCTTCACAGATTGGGGATTTGATCATCAAGATGGTGGAAGATGTGGAACAAGCTTTTGAAGATGGCTATCTTTATATTGAGAAGTACGGAGAAGAAGACGATTATTTTGAATCAGAAGATGTTAATGATTATGTATTTCGTTTCGTAAATACTCTTCCAAAGGAAATAAAATTTGATTACATTGAAAAACTAAATGAATTACTTAATAACTCTGGGTATTCTACATTTATGAGCGTTGAACGAAAACTTTCTAAAATCATATAACTACGAGCAAGCGAACAAGGATGAGTAGCGCGCCAATAAATAAATGCCGTGCAAGCTCGACCGCTATGACATCAAACGGATTGAGACAGACGCAAACAGCGCGCTCCTCATCCTAGCAATAAAAAATAGTTGTGAATAAAGATGGAAATAAGAAAATCGACAGAATCAGATTTAAATGATGTACTGGATGTGGAAAGACAAGCATTCGGCAATGAAAAAGGCCCTGAAATTGCAGAACTTGTAAATGGATTGTTAATTGATCCGACGGCAATGCCATTGTTGTCCCTTCTTGCAGTTAATGATGTTCAAGCAATTGGACATATTTTATTCACAAGGGCACATATTGCTGATTCTAAAAATTCAGTATCATCTGTAATACTTGCTCCGCTTGCAGTTATTCCTGAAGCGCAGTCTCAAGGTGTTGGTGCTCAGCTCATTAAAGCAGGTTTGAGGCTGTTGACAGATTTAGGAGTTGAGCTGGTTTTTGTTCTTGGACATCCTGAGTACTATCCACGTCATGGATTTAAACCTGCTATTGGTTTTGAAGCTCCTTATCCAATTCCAGAAATACACGCAAACGCATGGATGGTACAAGAACTGCGCCCCGGGGTGATTGATAACGCAAAGGGGAAAGTTATGTGTGCAGATATACTTAATAAACCTGAGCATTGGCGTGAATAGAAAATATTGCTAACAATGCAAATTTACGTTGCGCCGTTAGCAGATATCAAACGGGAGAAAGGGATGCTTCTTTGCGTTGTGATATGCATAAGATATTTGTAGCCGCAGGATGAAAGAAATTCGTGGAATCTGAGTAGCTAATCGTTGTTCGTTGGCAACCAGCAGGTGAGCAGCATAGCACTGTTTTGAGCCACAAATAACTACTTCAACAATCACGAATCATGGAACCGTTCCGAAAGGAGAAATAATTGGAAATCAATTTCGAATGTCAAAAGTGCAAAACGATCTTTGATTGTGATGTAGGGCAAGTCTCAATTGATGAAAAGGTAATGCGCCCAAGATTTGAGAAAAAACTGGTTTGTCCAAAATGTGGTGAATTAACAATAAATGATGTTTACCTCACAGAGCTTGGTCAGGGTCAATTAACTGAAGCAACAATGGATTTCTGAAGAAAAGTTTGGGGAAACTAAGGACAATTACAGAAGAGAAACCAGAAAAGGGCTATCGGGATAGGGAGGCCCCTCACAGAGCGCCCCTCCCACACCACGCAGCATACGGGTCAGTACTGCGCGATTCGGCTGATCAGGCAGACTCAGATCCATGGAAACACAAGTCCAAGTGACTTAAAATGCAAATCTGGTAAAGCGATTTGTACCCATTTAACCTTGCTCATTCGCCAGGGGCCTTTTCGGGCGCAGCCTGTCGTTAATGCTTGGTCCCTGTAAACTCCTCTTTTCAGAAGTTCACCTACACGAGTACGGCGGTTCTTCCAATGCTTCCAAATCACCGCCCGAAGTCTGCGTCTCACCCAGTGCTGTAAAGGGCGCAGCCGGTTAAATGACTCGGTTATCCCGAAATAATTCCACCAGCCGGACATAAACTCCTTCAATTCGCCAACCACCTGGGAGATACTGCGGCCCCGACGGCGGGCCGTTATCTCACGGATGCGATCCTTAAACCGCTTGATTGTTTGCCAATGGATTCGGATTTTCGGATTCTTGCGTGAGTTTGTCACACAGAACCCGAGATATTTTCTATTCCAGGGGCGATCTACCGCGCTTTTCTCCAGGTTGACTTTCAGCCACAATTTCTTTTCGATAAAGCGACTGGCACTTTCCATAACTCGACTCCCTGCCCGTTTGCTTCCAACAAAAATGACACAATCATCCGCGTAACGAACAAAGCACAACCCGCGCTTTTCAAGCTCTTTATCAAGTTCGTCAAGGACTATATTGGAAAGCAACGGTGAAAGTGGGCCTCCTTGGGGAGTACCCTCCTCCGATGCTTCCACAAGGCCTCCAAGCATTACGCCTGCGGTGAGAAAGTTACGTATCAATAGCAACACGCGCTTATCCTTGATCCGGGTAGCCAGGCGCGACATAAGCCGATCATGGTTTACTCGGTCAAAAAACTTGGACAAATCAATATCCACGATATACCGCTTTCCGGACCTTACATATTCACGACACTGACGTATTGCGTCATGTTGTGAACATTTCGGACGAAATCCAAAACTGTACTCCGAAAATGTGTAATCCCAGATCTGATTCAGCACCTGGGCCACTGCCTGCTGGATTACTCGGTCAAGCACAGTAGGAATTCCTAACAAACGAACTCCTCCCGGCTTAGGGATCTCCTTCCGTTTTACCGGCATGGGGGAATACGTTCCCTCCAGCAGTGCCTGTTCGATCTTGCTCCAGTGACGTTTCAGGAACCTCTTTATTTTGCGAACGGTCATACCGTCCACACCGGGGGCACCCTTGTTCTTGATGACGCGCTTGATAGCACGCTTCATGTTGTTCCGCTCAAGGATTGACTCCATGAGCCGGACCTGTCCTGTCGGGCTTTCAGATACATACGACGCAATGAACTCTTCTGACCTGGTATCCCTGCTTGTCCATGATAAAAGCGATATTCTTGGTATGATCATCCTGATTGCGGGCTACCACATTGAACACCATGCGCCGATATTGTTGTTCCGCATCTTTATAAGGCAGTCGCAGCTCCCGCATGGTTCGAAATGCTTCTTCGTAAGAATGGACTCCGGGTGTATTGAAATCAAAATGCCCACAAATTTACTTGACTTTCCCCGAAATAACTAAAAGGGAGGATCTCTTAAATTTCCCCTTTGAAGGAGGTCAGGGGGATGTAATGCACAATTGTAAAAAAATACCATAATTAGAATTGCTGGTTTTGCAATTTTCTTGAGCTTGATAAACAGAGTGATATGTGTAAAAGTTTAGAAAAAGCCTTAACCGTTCAAAATAACAACTAATGGAATAATAATTTGCCTGATAATAATCTAACCATTATAACAACCCATGTTAATGCTGACTTTGATGCGCTGGCGTCAATGCTCGCAGCCCAGAAGCTGTATCCCGGTTCTCTTATTGTTTTCCCCGGTTCTCATGAGAAGAATTTAAGAAATTTCTTTATTAAATCAATGGTGTATCTCTTTAACATGGCGGATGTTAAAGAGATAGTCTTTTCAAACGTAAAGAGACTTGTGCTGGTTGATACAAGGCAGCCTGGCCGTATCGGAAGGCTTTCATCTCTTCTGAAAAAATCTGATTTGGAGATACATATATATGATCACCACCCGGATATGGCAAATGATATAAAAGGGCATTACGAGGTTATCAGGCCAACAGGCGCAACAGTATCGATACTGACGGGAATCCTGAGGGAGAGAGGGATCCGCATTTCTTCTGATGAAGCGACTATTATGTGCCTTGGCATATATGAAGATACAGGCTCTTTTAATTTTCCATCCACAACAGAAGAAGATTTCATAGCGGCCGCTTATCTTCTCTCAAAAGGGGCGAATTTAAATGTTATTTCAAACCTGATTGTAAGAGAGATAAGCTCGGAGCAGATCGGGCTTTTAAATGATATGATTCAGGCGTCAAGCTTTTACAATGTTAACGGTATCGAAGTAGTAGTTACTATCATATCAACTGAAAATTACGTACCTGATTTCGCTTTTCTTGTGCAGAAAATGATTAAGATGGAAAATCTCAACGCCATTTTTGCCATAGCCCGCATGGGAGAAAAAATTTATGTTGTGGCAAGGAGCAGAGTTGATGAGGTTGATGTTGGAGCGGTAGTAACTTTTCTTGGCGGAGGAGGACATACTTTTGCGGCTGCTGCGACCATCAAGAATATGACGCCGGCCCAGGCTGAGCATAAGCTGCTTGAAAGCCTCTATAAAACGGTCAAGCCCAAAAGGCTTGCAAAAGACCTGATGTCGTCGCCGCCAATCATGATAGGGCCGGATGTTACATGCAGGGATGCTAATAATGCACTTACCCGCTATAATATTAATGCGCTGCTTGTTGCAGAAAAAACAGCCGGCAAAGATGAACTCCTGGGATGTATAACGCGGCAGGTTATTGAGAAGGCTATTTACCACAGGCTGGACAACATTCCGGTTAAGGAGTATATGAGCACAGAGCCGGCAACTGTTGCGCCGGATGCAGATATTTTCGAAATCCAGAAAAAAATAATCGAAAGCAAGCAGAGAATCCTGCCTGTCATTGATAACGATAAGTTAGTAGGCGTTATTACACGCACTGATCTTCTTAACATTCTGGTCAGGTGGCCTCAACAAACCGCTGCGAATTTGCCTGAACCTGCATTAAGAGAGTCTATTCAGGCCAGAACCAAAAATATTGTAAAATTCATGAATGAACGCCTGTCGGAACGTATCCTTAGTATTTTACGGGACATCGGCAGGGTCGCCGCGGAAATTGGTTGTGGAGCTTTTATTGTAGGAGGTTTTGTACGTGATCTGTTCCTCTACAGATCAAATGAAGACCTTGATATTGTTATAGAAGGAGACGGTATAGTATTTGCAAAAAGATATGCGGAAAAAGTTGGAGCCCGCATTAATGCATATAAAAAATTCGGAACAGCAGTTATAATATTTCCTGACGGTTTTAAGATTGATGTTGCCTCAGCCCGGATGGAATATTACAAATTCCCCGCTGCACTTCCGATAGTTGAGATGAGTTCTATCAGGCTGGACCTTTTCCGGAGAGATTTCACTATAAATACCCTGGCAGTTCAGTTAAACCCTGAAAAATTCGGCATACTGATAGATTTTTTTGCTGCCCAAAAGGATATTAAGGAAAAAGCGATAAGGGTACTGCATAATTTAAGCTTTGTTGAAGATCCTACACGTGTATTTCGTGCTATAAGATTTGAACAGCGTTTTAGTTTTTCTATTGGAAAGCTTACTTCAAGACTGATTGAAAATGCAGTTAAAATGAATTTTTTCAAGCGTCTCAGCGGGAAGAGGGTATTTGCCGAGCTTCGCCAGATCCTTGAGGAAGAGAATCCCGCGCCCGCAATCATAAGGCTTAATGATTATGGTTTGCTTGGCGTTATTCATCCTAGTGTAGAGCTCAATAAAGAACTTATTGAACTTTTTAATTCTGTAAAAAAGGTATTGTCCTGGTATGATTTGCTTTTTATCGAAGAATCCTATATGAAGTGGGTCGTTTATTTTCTAACACTTATAAGGAGTTGCAATAAAAGAATATCAGGCAGAATCTGCACCAGGTTTGAAATAACGCCCCGCTTCAGGAGGATCTTCTGCAATGAACGTTTTGGGGCAGACAAATATCTTTTATGGCTTGAACGGAATCTGCCTGTTCAAAACAGCGTTCTTTATAAAAGGCTTTCGGGTTTTAAAACCGAGCTTATCCTTTATATGATGGCGGCTACTAAGCGGGAGTCGGTAAAGAAAGCCATATCTCATTACTTTGCCCGGCTGAGATATACAAATATCTTGATAACCGGCAAGGACCTCAAGGCAATGGGGCTTGAGTCCGGCCCAATTTACCGGGAAATAATGCAGGCTGTCCTTGATGCAAGATTAAACGGCAAGCTCAAAACATTTAATGACGAGCTGACTTACGCGCGGAAATATGTTTCAAGATTTCAATCTAATTCAAATAGTTGCGATGATAATTCCTCTTCTGTTTGCTGTGACCGTTCATGAAGTTGCGCACGGCTATGTTGCATACAGAATGGGAGACAATACAGCCATGCTGGCCGGAAGACTTACCCTGAACCCGATAAAACATCTTGATTTTATTGGTTCATTCCTTCTACCCTTAATTCTGAAATTTACTGGATCACCCATTATTTTCGGTTATGCCAAGCCGGTGCCTGTAAATTTTGCCAATCTTCGAGATTATCGCAAAGGGGTTATTTATGTATCTTCTGCCGGTGTTTTGGCAAATTTTGCCTGCGCTTTTATTTCAGGCATGCTCTTTCAGTTTTTGCTCAGCCTGGAATCATTATGGTATAATTCAGCCGCAGACTACATTGTTTCGACTTTAATCCTTATTCTTGGTTACAGTGTTATCATTAATTGCGTACTTGCGATTTTCAACCTGATACCTGTGCCGCCGCTGGATGGGAGTAAGATATTTGCCATGTTTCTGCCTTTGAATTTAAGGCGGCAATATGCGCGATTAGAGCGTTTCGGCATATTAATCATATTTTTTCTTCTTATGACAAATTTTTTAAACAAGATTATTTCTTTTTTTATAAATCCCCTGATCAATTTTTTGCTGGGGCAATAGGGGGACTCAAGTTAGATTGGAGATGTTAGATGAACCAGAAAAAACGTATTTTGAGCGGGATGCGGCCAACAGGGCCGCTCCACCTCGGCAATCTACACGGCGCTCTCTCGAACTGGATTGAATTACAGGAACAATATGATTGTTTTTTCTTCATTGCAGACTGGCATGCATTAACCAGTGACTATGAGGACACAAGTTCTATAGCTGCCAATGTGAGAAACATGATGATAGACTGGTTGAGTGTCGGGTTGTCGCCGGAGAAATGCACTTTGTTTGTCCAGTCACATATAAAAGAACACGCAGAACTTTTTCTTATTCTTTCCATGATAACTCCGGTGCCATGGCTTGAGCGCAACCCAACCTACAAGGACCAGATTGTGCAGTTGAGCAACAAAGACCTTTCCACCTTTGGTTTTTTGGGGTACCCGGTGCTGCAGGCTGCGGATATCATAATCTACAAGGCATTTGGCGTGCCGGTTGGGGTGGACCAGGTTCCCCATGTTGAAATTACACGGGAAATCGCCCGGCGCTTCAACTATTTATACGGTAAAGTCTTCCCTGAGCCTGAAGCCATTTTAACCAAAACGCCTAAAATACTTGGCCTTGATCGTCGCAAAATGAGCAAAAGCTATGATAATGCTATTTATTTATTTGAAAAATCTGACGATATAAGCTCCAAGGTATCAAGAATGATTACTGATCCGCAGCGGGCAAGAAAAAACGATCCCGGCAATCCCGAAGTATGCAATGTTTTTGAATTTCACAAGCTATACAGCGACAAAACAACAGTGGATACTGTAAATAAAGAATGCCGCACTGCCGGTATAGGCTGCGTTGAATGCAAGAAGATGATGGCCGAAAATCTCATCGGAGCACTTGAACCTATTCGCGGAAAAAGAGAGTATTATGAGGGCAAGCCCGAACTTCTTGACGAAATTTTTGCGGCAGGAAGCAACAAGGCAAGAAAAATTGCTCAGAAAACCATGGAAGAGGTAAAGTCAGTAGTTAAAGTATAAGCAACCGTTACTTAACCATTAAGCTGTTTTTATATGTTGGAAGAGCCTTATAAAGTATTGCTGGATGATGTATTCGAAGGCCCAATGGATCTTCTTATTCATCTTATCAGGAAAAATGAGGTGGATATATACGACATTCCGATTGCTCTGATCACAGATCAGTACCTTGGCTATCTGAACTTGATGAAGTCTTTGAACATAGACCTTGCCGGCGATTTTATTTTGATGGCTGCGATTCTGGCCCAGATAAAGTCAAGGATGCTTCTTCCGGTGCATGAGGATGAAGACGAAGAAGATCCCCGAATGGAAATTGCAAGGCCTATTCTTGAATACCTTGAGATGAAATCTGCTGCCGAGCAGTTAGCTGAAAGAAATCTGCTTGGAGACAGTACTTTTATCAGACAGTCTGACATAAAAGATTTTTTATCAGACCAGGATGATGAAGTCATAAGTGTAGGCCTGTTCGAGCTTATTGATGCATTTCAGAAAATACTTAAAAATATATCCGAAGATCTGAGAATAGACATCACTGCCGACAAGATGTCTGTAAAAGACAAGATTTCCAAGCTAGTTGATATATTTGAAGATAAAGGTTCGTTAACCTTTGAGGAATTATTTTCTGCAGATGTGCTGAAAAGTGATGTTATATTGACTTTTCTTGCAATACTGGAGATGGTTAAAATCTGCATAGTCAGGATTGCCCAGCATACCCAGTCAGGTGTTATCAGACTCTTTTATATTTAGGTGGATAGGCTGAAGACTGAAGGTGAAAGGTGAAAGGCTGAAGACTGAAGGTAGAAGGCTTTTAGGAACAAATCATGCACGATTGAACCAAAGATCGTTGAAACCAAAAAGGTCTTGAATGGCTTAATTCGAGCATTGCGAGATGATTTATATACTTCAAGCTTCAGCCTTCAACCTTCAACCTATCCACCTAACTAGTTACTATAATGGAAGATATAAAGAATATTATTGAAAGCCTGTTGTTTGTTGCCGAAGATCCGCTTACAATGGACAGCATTAAAAAAGTACTTGATTCCACTGACTCTAATGCAATTCGTAACGTTCTGCATGAACTTTCAAGTGAGTATGAAGCCCGCAAGGGCGGGTTTTTTTTGCGTGAGGTCGCGGGAGGATATCAGATCCGTACCAGGCCTGAATACAGCCAGTGGATAAGACGCCTGTTAAAACCGAATGCTCTCCGCCTGAGCAATGCTGCCCTTGAAACCCTTGCCATTGTTGCCTACAAACAGCCTGTGATACGCAGCGATATTGAACACTTGCGGGGTGTTGACTGTGGGGGAATTCTGCGCATGCTGCTTGAGCGAAAGCTAATCCGGGTTGTAGGCCGCAAGGAGATTCCGGGCCGCCCGATGATCTATACAACCACAAAGAAATTTCTGGAACTTTTTGAATTAAAAGACCTTAGAGATCTGCCATCCCCAAAAGAAATAGAAGAGTTAGGTAATTCTTCATCCGAGACACTGGCCGATACAGCTTCAGATATTATTGAACAGGAAGCAGATGAAGAAGCAAAAAATTGACAGCAAAAAATTCTTGACTTGACTGCTAATTTAAACAGTGCGATTATTTATGAGAAATTTTGTTAAAGGATTTGTGGGCGGTTAACTCAGCGGGAGAGTGCCACCTTCACACGGTGGAAGGCGCTGGTTCAAACCCAGCACCGCCTACCAGTAAAATCAATGGGTTAGGGCAAGCGCCTTAACCCATTTTTATTTTCTGCTACCATTTTGCTACCAGTTATTTCAAAAATAGTATTTTCCAATAATCTTAGATATTTCTAATATGAGCTACAAAATCCCTATTATAGCTATAGACTTTCAGATAAATAATTTCACTGTGTTATCAGTCGTCGACGTATAACTAATACGCCTTCCTCCTTCTGGCCTTGTGAAATTAATTATCTGAAAGTCTATACCTGCTATTCGCGTAAGAAATTGAAACGCTTTAATAATTGTGATATGCAAATGTTAGCTGCATGGAAACCGGCTGATTTTTGGGTTATGCTTATAGCACCCACATCGTGTTCGATAGATAAAAAGGAGGTGCCCTTATGAAAGGTATAATTTTCACTGAGTTCTTTGAACTTGTCGATGACAGGTTCTCCTTTGAGACAACTGAGCGTCTGATTGAGATGTCGCATCTGCCGTCGCAAGGAATCTACACCGCTGTCGGCACCTATGATCCCCAAGAAATGGTGACCATAGTCACCAACCTTTCTGCCCTGACCGGGGTATCTGTTCCGGATCTCCTCAAGGAGTTCGGGCGGTACCTTTTCAAACGCTTCTCGATTTCCTTTCCCGCCTTCTTCGAGGGGATAGGATCGAGTTTTGAGTTTCTTCCCAGAGTGGAAGGCTACGTTCACTTGGAAGTGCTGAAACTCTATCCTGACGCTGAGTTGCCTTCCTTCTCATGCACCGTGCCAGAGACGGGGATGATGATCATGACGTATCGATCGAAACGCAACCTGCCTGATCTATCCGAGGGATTGATACTTGCATGCATCGAGTATTTCGGCGAATCGCTCGTGGTCAGAAGGGAAACTGGCCAGGGGGACCCGCCGGAAACCCGCTTTGTAATTATGCCGAAATAGGGACTGATCCATGGATAACCAGGTGAAATTGCTGTATCGCCGTCTCGACAGGGAACGCCTTGCCCGAAAAGAGGCCGAGAAGATCATCGAGGAGAAAAGCCGGGAACTCTACATCAAGAACCAAGAACTCGAACGTACGGCAGCGGCTGAGAGCCAGGCCCGAAAGGAAGCTGAAATATTGCGTAATGCTCTTGAAGCGTTCACATCCAGGTTGGATCTCGATGAAATTACGGCTCACCTTGAGGAGTTTATGAAGAGTTTCATTCCTCATGATAGCAGTGCAATCTACTTTTTTGACGGAGAGGGCCTCCGTCTCCATAGCGTCCTGGGTGATTCCAAAGAAGGCAAGGTGATAGAAGAGGTGATCACCCCAACTGTTTTGTTAAGCGATGTCAAGCGGTCAAGTAGTCCCATCCTTATCTTGGACGGCATCAATGATGCAGTTGCCAGCGAATGGGGCATTCATGTCGAAACCAGGACATGGATGGTTGTACCCATGTCTGCCCACGGTCAAAATATTGGTTGTATCACTTTGGAGAGCCGTCAAAGGGACGCTTTTAGCGAATCCGCGACTAAGCTCGCTCAGGCCCTATCGAACGACGCTGCTAATGCTTTTGAGAACGCCAGACTATTTCAAGAACTCGAACAACTCTCGACGGTCGACCAGCTCACTGGTCTCCACAATCGATGGCAGTTCAACGCCACCGCCCTGTTGGAGTTCGAACGCTCTCTGCGCCACGATCTTCCGCTCTCGGTCATCATGATGGATATTGACCACTTCAAGCGAGTTAACGACACCTATGGGCATGCTGCGGGCGATAGCGTTCTTGTTGAAATAGCGGCTGTCTGTATACGCGGAATACGTTCGTCGGACATACACGCTCGATACGGCGGCGAAGAATTCTGTTTCCTCCTTCCTCAAACAGACTTGAATGAAGCGCATAGTCTTGTTGAGCGACTGCGGGCGGCTGTGGCTGAGCTTCATTTCGAGTCTGACGGCCAAGACTTCACAGTGACCGCCAGCTTTGGCGTCTCTGAACGTTTGGATGGCGAGGATTCGCTCGAAAATCTCATAGAACGAAGCGATCAATCGCTGTACGAAGCGAAGAAAGGAGGGCGAAATCGGGTTATGATATGGAAGCCCACATAATGAGTAGGGGCACCCAACCTCGTACCTCGGCGGGTGCCCTATAAGTTAAAGATAACTGCTATACATCAAACATTCAGCATTATTCGTAGACAGTTTTGATATTGATATAAAATCAATACCTCAAGCAGCTCGAAATAAGTAAAAGAAAACACCTTTATCAAACAACGTAAACCTCCCGATACCCCCGCCCCGATTAAGCCAGTTCACTATTCTACCTGAACCTGAAACAAACGGTTTAGCAACATAAGCAGCAATAACATGACTCAGCGCATCTATAACAGGATTATACTCTCCTTACTTTTAGTATTGCTTTACATATTTTTTGCAAATATTTATTTCATGTAGTATATAAACATACATCCTGTGTGCTTCTGACACCTGACCTGTTTATACGTAAAGATCATTTATATTTATGCTGTCTCACTACGTCAATCCCTGAATCGTTCTGATAGCTCAACCCTTTTTTGAAGATTGGTTGCAAGACCGCAAAAACCTTGAATAGTGATAGGAGTATTATGACAAAAAAGAAAACCGTTAGATTGACCCTTTATCGGTATGCCGGCAAATTTCTTTTTTTCCGCATCAAAAACCGTTGCAGGGAATGTGATCTTACCTACGCAATACTCCAGCAACTTATGAACGAACAGCTTAAGGGAAAGTCTGTTTCTTTGCGTATTTTTCCCTGGCTGGATAACTGGTGGAAGGTAATCTTGCGTGGGGGATGGCATGCGCCCATACTGACTGTAAACAAAAGGGTTTTTTCTCAAGGCAGGGTGCCTGATATTCCAGCACTATTGTCAAAAATCGGAAAAACTTCATGATTTTTATTCTAATGAGCGTGATCCATATGCTGAAAATCTTGTATCTATTGTACATCCTTGGGAATCAGGTCTTGAAAGTGCCCCGCTGTGGGATGAACCTCTTGCTGCAATAAAAGGCACAAGTAAATAGGCTTTGAGTATGCAAAAAAAAATATGATAAGCTTGCAAAACAGGTTGATCGGCCGAAACGCACATATATTGAAAAATATTCGTATCTTATTGAAAATCTGTATAAAAATAATTATGATTGGAAGAAAATTTCGGCAAATCATCTTATATTTAAAACTAATAGGAATATTATTTTGAAAAACACTATAAATGAATGGAGGAAAAACATGAAAGCATTAATTACTACTTTGATTACTTTGGTATTTTTGTTTACAGCACCTGCTTTTGCTAAAGGGCCTGGCGGGGCAGGCAAAGGCGTGCAAAACAGAGAACGCGTCAGAGAACACGTCAAAACCCGGAGCAGGGTAATGGAAGGTGAGGCAGGTGATAAAGTTGAAAAGATTAAGAAAAGAAAGCGCGAACAGGCTAAAGAAAGAATAAAAGAAGCCAAAGAGGCCAAAGAAGAAAAGCAAGAGATGGTTAAGGAAAAAACCAAGAAAGCAAAAAAGGGTCTGGAAAAACAGCGTGAAAAGAAATCTGAGCAGGTACAGAAAGAATTAGGTAAAGGCTCTGAGAAAGGTCAGGAAGCCCGCGAAACGCGAAAAAAATGGTGGAAATTCTTTGAGAAGGGTGAATAAATCATCTGTCACTACAAGCCACTCCGCTCCATAGTAAAGCATCATCGATCCGATAACAAATAACACATAGGCAAGCACCATACTTTAAGAGACCTTTGAAAAATGTTTCCCGCTATAAGCGGGATTCAAGTTCAAGGAAGGTAAAAATTTTACTTTTTATGCGTTCATAAATACATATTTGGATATGAATTTCTGTCTATTTAACACTTCAAAATATATGATTTAAACCCTTGCATATAAATTAAAACAAGTGTAACAAGCCCACCAAAGATTTATTCTCCTAAATTGAGCGATTTTGTACTCGACCTGCACCAATCTCTTGCGCATCAAGGACTTGCGAAAAGTCTCGACATATCCATTGGTATGCCTACGCTTTTCGCAAACCTTGCTGCATCAAGATCTCGGCACATTTCTTCGCAAAAAATCGCTCAACTTAGGATTCTCAAACAAATTTTCTCAACAAGGAGATGCTAATTATGAATAATGGTTTGTCAGAAATTGATGAGCTTTGTATCAATACTATCCGCACGCTTTCCATGGACGCTGTTCAAAAAGCCAATTCCGGCCATCCTGGTGCACCAATGGGTCTCGCACCTGCGACCTATATCCTGTGGAAATGCTTTCTGAAACATAATTCCAAAAATCCTGAATGGACAGATAGAGACCGCTTTGTACTTTCAGGCGGACATGCCTCTATGCTTCTTTACAGCCTCCTTTATCTTTCCGGTTACGATTTAACCCTGGATGACATAAAAAATTTCCGTCAGTGGGGAAGCAAAACTCCCGGACATCCTGAATTCGGTCATACACCCGGCGTTGAAACTACAACAGGTCCATTGGGCCAGGGATTTACCAATGCTGTGGGAATGGCCCTGGCTGAAAGACATCTTGCAACAATTTTTAACCGTCCTGGTTATGAAATCATAGATCATTTTACGTACATGATATGCGGTGACGGAGACCTTATGGAAGGGATTACCGCTGAAGCCGCATCTTTTGCCGGACACATGGGTCTTGCAAAGTTGATCTGTATCTATGATGACAACAAAATATCCATTGAAGGAAATACAGATATAACATTTACTGAAGATGTCGGCCTAAGATTCAAGGCATATAACTGGCATGTAACTAAAGTAGAAGACGGAAACAATTTAAACGATATCTATAATGCTATTAAAGAAGCCAAGTCAGAAACAACAAAACCATCTATTATTGTTCTGCGCACCAATATTGCCTTTGGCAGCCCGAATAAACAAGACTCTGCTGATGCTCATGGAGCTCCTCTTGGTGAAGAAGAAATCCGATTAACAAAAAAGAATTTAGGCTGGGATGAAAATGTTTCTTTCTATGTTCCAGAGCAAGTTATTAAAATATTTGAGGAATGCATTGACAAAGGGAAAAAGGTCGAATCCATCTGGAAAGAAAAGTTCGAGGAATATTGCAGTAAATATCCTGACCTGTCAAAAAAATTAAATGACTCATTAAACAACTCTTTAAATAAAGGCTGGGACGCGAACTTGCCTGATTTTTCAAAAAATGAAGGGCCAATAGCTACAAGAGCTGCTTCAGGGAAAATACTTAACGCCATTGCCGAAAATATACCTTATCTTATAGGAGGTTCTGCAGATCTAGCCCCTTCAAATAATACAATTATAAATTCTTCTCATGATTTTCAAAAAAACATGTTCGACGGACGTAATATACGTTTCGGTGTAAGGGAACATGCTATGGGAGGAATAATGTCAGGAATAGCTCTTCATAAAGGGCTCAGGCCTTATGGCGGGACTTTCTTTGTTTTCGCCGACTACATGCGGCCGGCAATACGCCTCGCCGCACTTATGAAGTTGCCTGTAATATACATCTTTACTCATGACAGCATTGCGGTTGGCGAAGACGGCCCAACACACCAGCCGGTAGAGCATCTTGCCGGCTTAAGAGCTATTCCCGGGCTTACAGTAATTCGACCTGCCGACGCCACAGAAACAATAGAAGCATGGCGTCTGGCTGCCCAAACCACGGATTGCCCTGTAGCCTTAATTCTCAGCCGTCAAAAACTTCCCGTTATTGACAGGTCAATCGACAACTCTGCTGATAAGCTGGTTAACGGCGCTTATATTCTGTCGGATTCCGACGGTAAACCGGATATTATACTAATAGCTACAGGCTCGGAAGTACACATCGCACTCAAAGCAGGAAAGATTCTTGAAGAAAAGGATATCTCTGTCAGAGTAGTAAGTATGCCGAGCTGGGAGCTATTTGAAAACACATCACAAGAATATAAAGATAAAGTACTCTTGCCGGATGTAAATGTGCGGATCACTGTTGAGGCAGGTATCTCCATGGGTTGGGAACGCTATGCAGGAAGCAGTGGCGTAGTAATCGGCATAAATGAATTCGGAGCTTCCGCACCTGGAAATATAGTTATGGAAAAATTCGGATTTACATCTGAAAACATTGTACAAAAAGCAATAGAACTTTTAACCTAAATTGAGCGATTTTTGGCTTGATCTGCACTGATCTCTTGCGCATCAAGGATTCGCGAAAATCCTCGACATATCCACGGGTATGCCTGCGGTTTTCGCAAACTCTTATGCATCAAGATCTCAGCACATCTCTTCCCCAAAAATCGCTCAACTTATACCTCGGAAGGTTATAAATTGCGTTTTTTTCGGTGAGCAATGAGCATCAAGAGCAAGGCGCGAAGGTGCGGAATAGCAAGCTATTTCAAGCCTGAGCAACACAGCTGTTGATGTTCAGGGCCAGCGAAAAATCGCAAGTTATGGCCTTTCGAGGTATAGGTCTAACCGGAGAAGAACAGCGTGGATTTTAAACTTTTTATTTCTACATTTGGTTTAGTATTCCTTGCAGAACTTGGAGATAAAACCCAACTAGCCACATTAAGCCTTTCAGCTAATTACAATTCAAAGATTTCTGTATTTTTGGGCTCAGCTTTTGCCCTGATTGTGAGTTCCCTTCTTGCGGTATTATTCGGGGCAGGGTTAAGTCGTCTTTTACCTCTAAATTATATACAAATCGGAGCAGGAATCTTTTTTATAATCATTGGTATATGGATATTGATTTCTGTAACAAGAATTGTTTGATTTTAAGTAACTACTCACGTAGTCAGACTGAAGCTGTTTAGGCTGAAGGCTGAAGGGGTCAGAAGAGTACGATTGCCGTACTTTCGCGGATATATTTGATTCTTGCACCAAACATGGCTTCAAAATGCGCTTTTTCCTAACAGTCTTCAGCCTTCAGCCTATCCACCTGAGTAGTTACGATTATTTGGAAAAAGGTGTTGATATTTTTATTTAATTGCAATAAATGCTAAAAATTAATTATAATTTTAATTAGTTGTTCTTCCTCATACAATGTCATAAATGCTTCTGTTAAATATGTTCTCCGTCATGTTTTTTAATAGAAGGATACCGAATCGTTCAAGGTAATAAAGATAACTGTAAATGGAGACTAGGCAATTTACTGTAAGCCAAGATGCAGAAGGAACTTTCCGGTTTAAAGGGAAAGTGACCATACATAACCTTGAATACCTGAAAGAATTTCTAGACGCCTCTCTTGCCGATTTAAAAAACATTTGCCTTAGCATGGAAGAGGTTGTCTATGCAGATACCGCATCAATCCAGTTGCTCATAGCCTTCAGGAAAGCACGGAGTTCCGGAGTCAATTGGAAAATTACCAATATATCTCCCGAGCTTGAAAAAATTCTGAAACTAAACGATCTTAAAAAGGAGCTGATATAATAAGACATGGGTTGAGCGGTTCAACGTTCACGGTTCACGGTTGAAGAGTACTAACTGGCTGTTAACAAAAGGATGACGCATCAATTAGGACGAATGTTAAAGTTAAGAATATCAGTAGACTATAACCTTTGAACCTTGAACCCTGAACCTGGAACCAATCACTTTAAGCAGGAGGAGCATGGAAAAACATATCTTAGTGGTAGATGATTCGCCTACCATTAGGTCGGCAGTTGCCTTCTGCCTCCGAAATGCCGGTTACGAGGTAACCGAGGCTAAAGACGGAAAGGATGCTCTGAAAAAGCTGGAGAGCATGAAAGAGAGACAGCAAAGCCTTGCCCTGATTCTCACAGACATAAACATGCCTCGAATGGACGGTATCACCTTCATAGAAAATGTCAAAAAAAGCGCCTTTCGATTCCTCCCCATTCTAGTTTTTACCACTGAATCAGAAAAATCCATGATCGAAAAGGGAAGAGCCGCTGGGGCATCTGGGTGGTTAGTTAAGCCATTTCAGCCCGAACAACTCTTGTGGGCAATAAAGAAACTATTGTGGACTTAATGAACGAACTTGACGAAACCTTAGAAATCTTTTTTGCCGAAACAGAAGATCTGATTAAAACTTCTGAAGAAAGTCTTCTGCGCCTGGAATCCGCACCTGAGGCGAGACCAGATCTTGAAAAACTTTTCCGGGCTGTCCATACATTGAAGAGTGGCTCGGCAATGGTTGGATTCAACCATATCTCAGAATACACCCATCTTATAGAAAACCTTTTGGACCGACTTAGAGACGGAAAACTTCCTATAACCAGGCACCTGATTTCCTTTCTTTTGGAAGGGATCGATTTTATCCGCGACATGGTAGATAAGTGTGCCGGCGGTGATGCAGGCATTGAACCCGCAGTTCTCGAAGCACAAAAGGCCCAGGTAAACCGTTTTCTCGGAATGGATAGCATTAACCAGGAAGATGCTGATTTATCCAAAACGATTACCGATATTCCCGTTGAAGCCGAAAAAGGGCATTATTACAATATAGATCTTATCTTTAGAAAAAATCTTTTTGAGTCAGGTATAGATCCGCTCCTTCTGCTTTTGAACCTGAAAGAAATGGGCGAATTTATTGAGGTGGTTTCAAACATCTCGGAGCTTCCACGCTATGAAGAAATAGATATTTACAAGCTCTATATTTCATGGCGCGTTATCCTGAAGAGCACCGCACCTCTTCAGGAAATCGAAAATGTATTTATGTTCGTCAAAGATGACAACAATATTGAGATAGATGAAATAACAGACCGTTACAAAGATGGTATAGACCTTAAAGCCGGAGACATGACTATTGGTGAAGCCCTCATTGAAAAGAAAGGTATCACCAAAAACGACTTGGATGAAGCTCTAAAAAAACAGAAAAAAATTGGAGAAATTCTTGTAGAAGAAAAGAAAATTGATAAGGAGGCTTTGCAGGCGGTTGTCACCATGCAGGGAGAGAGCCGGAGTGCCTATCGCAAGACGAGCATAAGGGTTGATGTTGCAAAGATAAATTACCTTGTCAATCTTGCTGAGGAAATAGGCGTTGGTCTTTCCAGAATGCAAAGCATTTTTTCGGACGAAGAAACACCAAATGTATTATTAGATATAGAGCAGGAACTGGAAAATTTACTAAAAGTAAACCGTGAATTTCAAGAGAGGGTTGCACAAGTACGCATGTTTTCTCTGAAAGGGACATTCCAGCGATTCCAGCGGATTGCCAGAGATACTGCTTTGGATCAGAATAAACAGATAAAGACCATCGTGTCAGGTATTGAAACTGAACTGGACAAGGAAGTTATCGAGTGCATCACAAATCCTTTGAAACATCTGGTGCGAAACTGTGTGGATCATGGTATTGAGTCTCCTGAGGAACGAATAGCAAAAGGCAAATCTGAAGAAGGAATAATCGAATTAAGGGCGTATCAGAAGGGAGGACAAATTTTCGTCCAGATAGGGGACGACGGCAGCGGTCTTAATATTGAAAAAATACGACAACGGGCTCTGGAAATGGAAATAGAAGTGCCGGATGAGGAGATAGATAATGAAACACTTATGCAGATTGTCTGTAATCCTGGTTTTTCTACTTCTTCCAATGTAACAAAACTTTCCGGCAGAGGGGTTGGCATGGATGTGGTTAAAACGGAAATTGAAAAGCTGGGAGGTTCCCTGAAAATTGAAACAGCAAAGGATAAAGGAACCACCTTTACTCTTGTTCTTCCACTTACATTTGCCCTGACTGAAGCCCTGCATTTTAGAGAAAAAGGCAGATCCTATCTGGTTCCCCTCTGGGGTCTGGTTGGAACCGAGAAGTTCGAACAAAGCAATATGCGATCTTTTGGAGGAGATGAAAAACTCTATCGTTTTAGAGGCAACTATCTTCCCATAATGAGTTTATCCCGTGTTTACGGGGACGAAATGCCGGATATAAACAGTCAAAAAAGGGTTATGATATTTTTAGATACCGGAAGGCAAGGGTTTGGGCTTATAGTGGACGAAGTCCTTGACTGCCGGCAGATTGTGGTCAAAAGCCTTGAATCACACTATCGGAATGTAAAAGGCATATCCGGCGCAACCATTATGGGCGACGGCTCTGTTGCACTTGTCATTGATCTTTTTGACCTTGAGGAAATCTTTTTTAATAAAACCTAAGTTGAGCGATTTTTTGCGAAGAAATGTGCCAAGATCTTGATGTAGCAAGGTTTGCGAAAAGCGTAGGCATACCAATGGATATGCCGAAACTTTTCGCAAGTCCTTGATGCGCAAGAGATTGTTGCAAGTCGAGTAAAAAATCGCTCAATTTAGGTAAAATTTTGTATGGGAGTAAGGTATGAACAAAAAAATACAAAATATTTATGTCCGAACATGGTGGTTTGCATTATGTTTATGTTTACTGGTTTTTCTTGTTTTTTCATTTCCTTCATTTGCAGAGGAGAAAAAAGAAAACAGGTATATGGGCTCTGATTCTTGTAAATCCTGCCACGAAGCTCAGTATATTTCTTTCATGCGTCATGCCAGAAAAAGTCGCTCCTTTAAAAGTATACAAAAGATGAAAAAAGGTCTTACTGAAGATGAAATTCAGGGATGTTATGCCTGCCATACCTTGGGATACGGGAAACCCGGCGGTTTTATAAGTCCTGAAAAGACACCTGAACTTAAAAATGCAGGGTGCGAAGTCTGCCACGGGCCCGGCAGTATCCATATCGAAACAGAGGATTCGGCTTATATCATTCGTAACGTGACAATAGACATTTGCCAGGAATGTCACATTGAAGAGCGGGTTCAGGCTTTTCGATACAAGCCTATAATTTATGCCGGTTCCCACTGACGTGGAGGTAAATATTTATGATTAGTGTAATGCATTCGCTTTTAAAAAAGTCAAAGTTGCGAACCAAATTTTTTGTAATTACCCTTTTGGTTGCAGGTCTCTTCATGGGATTCAGTCTCTATCAAAGTGTTTCCTTTTATACAGAGACCGCTATGAACCAGGCTGCAGAATTTTCAGACCGATTGCTGGAAAACACTTACAGCGCCATAAATTTTCCGATATCAATAGGAGACGAAAAAACAGTAAAAGAACAGCTCAAAGGCATTAAAGAGCACATGAGCGACGTTCAGGTCTATATCACCGACTTCAACGATGAGATTATCTATGCGTCGGAAGAAGAATTTATTCGCAGCAATATGAAAAACAACTTACATCTTGACGAGCCGCGTAATGCTCTGGAAGAGACTCTGTTAACAGGCAAAGCACCTGAAACATCCCTTCAAGACAAAGTAGATGATGAACCATTTCTGGTTACCATAAAACCGATACTCAATGAATCATCCTGTCATCATTGCCATGGCACCAACAGAAGAGTTTTAGGCACTATAGTCGTAAAGCAGTCTCTCAAAAATATGCTTGCTGTAATCAGCAATAACCGAAACCAATTAATTATTGAATTCACGATAGTTCTTGTGGGACTGGTAGCGGTTCTCAATTTTGTTTTTTCCAGGTTGGTTTCGAAACGCGTTAACCGGTTAAGGGACAAAACCGACCAGGTTGCTGAAGGAGATATTACAGTAAGGTCCCGCGACGATTATGAAGATTCTATCGGGAAATTAGCCCGCAATTTCAACCATATGGTCAAAAGCATACAGTACCGTATAGAATACGCCAGCAGCCTCAAGCGTGGAATATTAGATCCCTTTTTTATGGTTGATCCTGACATGAAAATAACTTTTATTAATGAAAATGCGGCCCGCATGTCAGGCCTTGCCACAAAAGATATGATAGGCATACCCTGCCACGAAGTTTTCCATAGCAGCGCATGCGATAAAGACTGCCCCGTCAAAAAAGCACTGCAAACGGGTGAACTCACCGAAGCAATAAAAATGACTCTGACAGATAACAAAGGAAAAGAAATTCCTGCAATGTCTATTTCTTCCATATTGAAAGATTCATCAGATAACATTCTGGGAGCATTTGAAATAATTCGTGACGTGACTGCAGAAGTGGAAGCTGAAAAAAGCCTTCAGAAAGCATATGTCCGGGAAGGAGAAGCCAAAAAAGCTTTGGAAAACAAGGTTAAGGATCTTTCTGAAATACTCGAACGTGTCGGACAGGGCGATTTTACAATACGAGGCGTTGTTTCAGGCACCGACGATGCCATGGACGTGCTTACCGGCAGGATCAATGAAACGCTGGATGCAATAGTGAACCTGATAACTCAGGTCAAGAATCATATCGTTCCTGTTTTCAGGGGAATCATGCAAATCTCCCAGGGCAACCAGAGTCTTTCCCAGCGCACACAGCAACAAGCATCAGCCATGGAAGAAATAAATGCTACCCTTGAGCAGCTTGTATCTAACACCACTGAAAATTTAAAAAATACCAGACATGCCGATTCCATGTCAAAAGAAGCGGTAAACGTGGCCCTGGAAGGAGTAGGTCAGGTTAAAAAAACAGCCCTTGCAATGGCGGAAATGTCAAATGCAAGCCAAAAAATCGTTGAAATGATGGAACTTATAAATGAAATAACATTTCAGACGAATTTGTTATCAATTAATGCTACTGTTGAGGCGGCAAGAGCTGGAGAACAAGGACGTGGTTTTGCAGTAGTAGCAAATGAAATACGAGTTCTTGCAAAAAGAAGCGGCTCTGCTTCTAAGCATATTCAAGCATTGGTCCGGGAAATCATGGACAAGGTAACATCATCCGGAAAATGGGTTGATGAACTAAAAGAATGCTTCACCAAAATTGTAAATACTTCTCAACAGGTCTCAGATGCACTTGGAGAAGTTACTCAAGGGACAGAAGAAAGTTCAGGAGGAATAGAACAAATTAATCAGGGGACCCAGGATCTGAGTGATGTGAATGAAAAGAACGCCTATTTTGTAGAGGAGATTGCTCAGGAAACTCAGAAGCTCTCCGAAAAGGCGGAACAGCTTCATAATATAGCAGGAGTATTTATTCTTGGAGACAATGAAAAAATCAAGAAAGAAGATTTGAAAACA
>JAJSZW010000049.1 GCA_030262895.1 Deltaproteobacteria bacterium
CAATATGCGAAACCAAAAACCGCAATAACTATACTGCCAAAGACTCCCGCAAGGATGGCCAGAAAGGTCAACCTGCTCAAATCTATTGTCAATCTCTCCCATTTTTACCTTTAGCTCAATAAGTATTTCCCTGTCCTTTTTAGTAAATCCCTCTGCTGCTAACGCGGGAACTGCAGAACAGATAATGACAAATAGAAAACTGCCAAGAATAGCTTTTTTCACGATTATGCTCGTTATTATGTGTATGGTTTTATGATTGTACATTATGGCAACCAACGTATTGTGTGTCAAGGCAGAATTCCATAGAAGTCAGATGTCTTTGGCGAGTCTTTTGTGACAGGATAAACAAGATTTACATGATTTTCATTTATCCTGATTATTCTGTCGATCCTGTCAAAAAAAAATGCGATTTGTGCGGTTACATTTGATCTTGTAATCTCGATTATTTTCTCACCGCCCGCTTTGCGCTCATCCCCAATTTATCCATCAAATCATAAAGCGTAGGACGGCTGATGCCTAATTCAGACGCAGTGCGGGTTAGGTTTCCCTTGTTCCGGGCCAGGGACCGTTGAATCATCTCTTTTTCCATGTCCTCGCGGGCCTGCTTCAGGCCCTGGCAAGAAGCAGGATGTCGCCTTCCCGTTTTTTTTAAAAAGCTATTTAATCAACAGAGTCATATATCCAACCACTTCAGTAGTATGGTTCATGTCATTGTCACGGGATTGTTCTTCAGTGATCTTGATGTCGATTCCATGGAAGTCCTTGTTTTGCCAGCGCAAGTTGGCAGTATCCCTACCGTCGGTTGTTTGCATGTCGGCAAGAAACACAGGGGTGGCCATGAAGGTCTCATTATAAACGATGGTTTGCAAATTATGCGTAATCACATCATTTGTTTTATCGACCTCAAAAGTCAGGTTACCCACGGTTCCGGATGATGGTTCCCAGGCGATGTAGCAGATAGTCTCGGTGGTATGGATTTGACTATTGTGTTCTTGCTCCTGCATGCAAAAATCAAATCCTGTGGTATCGATATTCCTTAACCTGGAGCATACTGCATCTTCCTCATTAAAGCTTGAGACAGTGCTTGTAACCACAGGCACTTGGTTAAATGTCTGGCTAAAGTCAACCCATCCAAAGGAGCCTGTTGCGTCAGTATCAAACCTTCCTGCCTCTACTTTGGTGCCATCCTCTAAGATATAGCTTCCCCGCTCCATGACTATATAGCTTACATTTTCAGTAGTGTGGGTTCCATCCAGATAATCCCACTCCTGGATGCGGATATCAAAACCTGTGCTGTCCACATTTTGAATTCTTAAAACGGCTGGATCTCCTCCATTATAGCTCAAAGGCTTGGCCACTACCACAGGATCAATAAAAGTGTTATTAAATTCCACCCACTTCCAGTTGTGATCCACACTCACCTCGCCGATTTCAACGCCGATTTCAACATTGCTGGTTGTGTTATGATTGAGCATTCACTCACAAAATCCTGCAAATCCTGTTTATGAAAAACCTTCTGCGCTCTTGCAAAATTACCCAAAACAGCCTTGGGCTGAAATCTGAAGCGAGATTCCTACAGGCACGCCAAGATAAATAGGAAAAGATGGGCCTAAGTGGTTGTAGATATTATGATTCTATTTGGAGGATATTTCCTGCACATTTCATTTCTTGGAGCTATGGACACTCAAGGCATTAAATCGACTGTAATAGTTCACCGGATGAAAAACATTTGACAGGATAACAGGATAAACATGATATAAATCCAGTTAATCAAAACTGCTTATCACAACATCAAGGAGGTAATATGGAATATAAAGAAGTGACGGAGACAATTATCGGCTGTGCTTATCGTGTTTATAATAAAATGGGATTTGGTTTTCTTGAAAGTGTATATGAAAAATGTTTAGTTATAGAACTGCGTAAAGCAGGCCTGAATACGGAATCACAAAAGTCCATTACAGTTTGCTATGACGATGAAATCGTAGGAGAGTTCGTAGCTGATATTATAGTTAATGATATGATTATTTTAGAACTGAAATCAGTTAGAAGAATTATTAAAGCACATGAAGTACAATTGGTTAATTACCTTGTTGCCACGGGAAAGCCAGTTGGTCTTATTCTTAATTTTGGGGAAAGGAAAGTTGAGGTTAAACGTAAAATCAAGGATTTAAAATAAGAGATCAACAGGATGAAAAAACTATCCTGTCAATCCTGTTTATCCTGTCAAAAAAAATAGCTGAACTATTACAATCGACTAAGTTTTTTCAGCTTTTTTTGATGCAAAGTGTGAAGGTATTTCACTACAAATATCTTAGCCTTACTCCCTTAGGGCTCGCACAAAAATAACTTCACATTTTAAGCGCCGATCCATCCCGCATGGCTGTGTTGCGAAATCTTGGAATATCCTGATATTCCTGCGCTTTCGCGCCTTGCCAGACGGGCGCCTCAACACTTAAAATTGCGAGCTTATTTTTGTGCGAACCTTTAGCAGTGGACTTTGCTAAAAAACATGTCCCATGTCAAGCTGACCCCTTGTCTTTTTTTCCACCCCCCAGCTCGCAGCTCGTGTGCAAATCCTGTCAGGAAGTTCAGGCCACTATTCTTCTATTCGAAGATTACGAACATCTGCCGGTGGGACATTATCCGGATTTTCTTCTGAAGGGACAAAGGCCATATCATTGGTAATCAATAACCTGTCAAGCTTTGTGCCATCTTCCCTGCCCGATATTCTCAGAGTATGAATGCCGGCAGCAAGATTAAGAATAAGTGGATACTGTTCATTACCATTTACTGAAACCCATATCCAAACACTCCCAATTGGGATATGCCAGGCAACGTGTTCTCCGCCGTCGATTGATGTAAAGAAGGAATTACACCCGCCATCCGGAGCAATTACCCTTCCCCAAATAACGTAATCTCCAGTAGTTGGGATATCTATAGTGTACTCAGCAACTCCGTCAGGAGCGGTTGTGTCTCCCGATCTGGAAGGCTTCCATATATACGCACCAGCAGAGGCATCCGGATCCGATACTGTCTCCAAAGGCGAGGTAATATTTTCTGATTCAGCTTGAAACCAATTGTATGAAAGGGGCATATCCGGCGAAGTATAAGTCACTGTCAAGATATCGACACCAGTGTTCCCGGCTGCATCATGGGCAGTTACAGTAATTACGTTGTCGCCTTCTTGTAATGAGACGCTGGAAATTGTCCAGTTGTCTGTCCCTGAAGCTGTACCGCTGCCACCACGGCTGTTAATCCATGTAACACTGGTAACACCAATATTATCCGAGGCGCTACCACCCAGACTTACACTATCTTCCTCAGTGGAATAGGTATCTTCTGATGTAGGTGATGTAGTGGTAATGATGGGATCTGCCGTATCCAGCAGAGCATAAGTTACTGTCAAGGTGTCGACACCAGTGTTCCCGGCTGCATCATGGGCAGTCACAGTAATTACGTTGTCGCCTTCTTGTAATGAGACGCTGGAAATTGTCCAGTTGTCTGTCCCTGAAGCTGTTCCGCTGCCACCACGGCTGTTAATCCAGGTAACACTGGTAACACCAATATTATCCGAGGCGCTACCACCCAGACTTACACTATCTTCCTCAGTGGAATAGGTATCTCCTGATGTAGGTGATGTAGTGGTAATGATGGGATCTGCCGTATCCAGCGGATTATAAGTCACTGTCAAGGTATTGACACCACTGTTCCCGGCTGCATCATGGGCAGTTACAGTAATTATGTTGTCGCCTTCTTGTAATGAGACGCTGGAAATTGTCCAGTTGTCTGTTCCTGAAGCTGTTCCGCTGCCACCACGGCTGTTAATCCATGTAACACTGGTAACACCAATATTATCCGAGGCGCTACCACCCAGGGTTACGCTATCTTCCTCAGTGGAATAGGTATCTCCTGATGTAGGTGATGTAGTGGTAATGATGGGATCTGTGGTATCCGGCAGAGTATAAGTCACTGTCAAGGTATTGACACCACTGTTCCCCGCTGCATCATGGGCAGTTACAGTAATTACGTTATCGCCTTCTTGTAATGAGACGCTGGAAATTGTCCAGTTGTCTGTCCCTGAAGCTGTTCCGCTGCCACCACGGCTGTTAATCCAGGTAACGCTGGTAACACCAATGTTATCCGAGGCGCTGCCACCGACAGTTAGAGTGCTCTGGCTGGTGGAATAGCTGCCTTCAGAGGTGGGTTGCGTTATGGTAACTGTCGGCGCAATTGCATCCGGAGTATATAGCTCTTCTACTTTTGAAAAATAGAAGTAATCAAGCCGACAATTTGTCTCCCTCCCCCTAAATGTTATGGTGTACGTTCCCTGGGTTAATTCTATGGTATAGGGATCGTACTGTGGGTTATCCCAAGTACCTGTTCCCTGATTATTAACTTCATCTTCCCTCCATACGTTGAATTCATCAGGATTGTCAGAGGGGTTCAGGTGCCAGATAAACTCTTCTCCATCGTTTATCTTTACATAAAAAGAATCATGGCCTGCGTCTGAGGCATAAACCCTTGCTATAATCTTGTAAGTTCCGGATTCGTCTATATTAAACGTATAAGCAGCGGTGCCTGAATCAGCTTGTGTTGTCTGGATATACGCACCTCCTGAAGCCTCGACATCTGATACTATTTGCATTGGTGAGGTTATGGTGATAGATTCTGCCTCAATGATGGTAACTGTGGGGTCAGTTGTGTCAGGGGCTATGGGTGTAGCGCTGGCATGAGCGGCTTCGGAGTAATTTGGCACCTTATCGCAGGCAAAAGCAGAGTAATAATAGGAAGTGCCATTTTGTCGTCCACCGTGAACAAAACTGTCATTAGACCCGGGACCATTAAGGAATTTTCCATCATTACCATTGTCAACAGCGGTTCCGTCAGTGTGGTCAGTGGGATAAGTACCATCCGTTCTATAGCAAATGGTAGTACCCACAAAGTCATCATCCGTGGGATTAGTCCAGCTTAACGTAACGCAACTATCACCGGAAGTGGCTTGGAAACTGGAGACGTGGGCGGGCGGGGTGGTATCGTAGGGCTCAGGTACGCTAACGCCAAATATTTCATTGGAATAATTGCTTTCACCACTATCATTGTAGGCCGTAACCGCTATATAATATGTATGTTCATCCTCTAATCCAGTTAAAGTGTAGGTGGCAACATTTCCAACATCCATATTTTTCGTATAATTGCCAGAAGATGTACCATAGTAAACCCTGTAGCCTGAAACTGGGTCAGGAGACGAGTCCCAAGCAAATTGAATCATAGCAGCGAATACTGTTGAACTTATCACAAATAGGACAAAAAGCTGGAACAGGAAATGCTTCACGGAAGTTCTTGTATTATTCATAATTTTCAGCCTCTACTATTTCACATTCTAAAGTCAGAAGTAAAAACGAGTTTCACACAACATTGGTCCAATGCTTTGGTAACCGTTCACGGCTTTCCGTTGACCGAGAGACAGATGGCTGTTCGGTTCGCCAGTTGGCCATTTATGCAAAAGGAAGTTGATAGCCCACAGTTGAGAGCACAGGAATTGTCCCTTTGAGCCTTGAGATTCCATAACTTGCAATGCGCCACCTAGTTTCCTTAAGTCCGTACATCCCAAAGTCAGTAATTTCATGTCTGCAAAGCTCAACTTCAGCAAAACAGAAAACAGTACCATTTGTCAAGAGGAAAGAATGACCCCAAATCCCATGCGTGGTACCAGGTGCCTGGATACTCTATTCTGAGTGGTCGTGCCATGCGATGGCTCTGCCACTTTGCCTGCATAGAGTCAAGAGCAGACTTGATAATCATTAGTCTTGCGCCGGAGCAAAATCATCGCCAGGTGCTTTACTTTGCAGGCGTACGAGACATACTCGTCAATCGTGACATTCCCAATATCGAATTTCGAACAGGGAATGTTGAATTATGAACTTTTTACAGTGGGTTTTCGCATTTTTTTTGAGCTAAATTTTTTCAGTATCTGATATTTAAACAAATTGCAACTTTTTTGTGTTGCACCACCCTATTTATGGATGTCCTTCAATACTCTTAAATACTTCTTATATCCGTCCGCCATGGTAAATTACAATGGGAATAATTGGAGGCAACTTGTTTCCAAATATTTTTTTGTTGTCCAAAGGAAGTCATGCGTCATACGCTCTAAGACATCACCTTCTCCAGCACCTGCTTAACTTCCTCCAAAGAACCGACAATTATCACTTGCTTGAGGACTATCTTCAAAAGTGATGGATCATCTATCCCTTTTATGATTTCAACAATCGATCCAGGGACCACACCAAAGCGGGTCTCGATGATATCAATGACATCCTCTTGAGCATTTTTAACTATCCCCTGCTGCATCCCCTGCTGCATCCCTTGCTGCATCCCCTGCTGGATGCCTTCCTGTCGTCCCTCTTCTTTGAGCACACTTACCAATCCCATAATTTCTCCTTTCCCGCTTAGATAGCGAGTGCGATAGCGTACGACTTCCTCTTCGCTCAAATCGGCATAAAAGTCAATGAAGTCCGCATACTTTCGCTGCTTTTCTATACTCGTCTCAAGCCGGGCCAGTCCTGTCTGCGCCGCCAGATACATCTCAAGACGATCCTCCGGCAGATAGGCCATGTTGGGTAAATTCAACCGCGCAACAATGTTGTCGCTGTCATAATATCTGGCAGATGGCAGACTTTTGAGCTTGCACGTCAGATATCGAAATTCCATATAAGCACACGAATCACTGCCCAATCGCAGATGGTTCCGATGGGTTCCTGTCCTTAAAAAAATCACCACTGGAACCACACGATCCGTTCCCATCAATTCCGCGAGATCCAGACAATAGCGGGCTAAACGGTATATTGAAAACTCGCTGGTTTTGGTCTCTTCTTCGACCACAAACAGAATGGCTTCCCTCCGGCCATCTGACCATTCCACCAAAAGCGGCGTGTCCAGCTCACGGAAACGCTCTCCCAACCGCTCCATCAGTTGTTCCTGACGCACGGGAACTATCCGGGCTTCAGATAAATCCGATCCGGCTTCTTTCCCGGCAAAAAATTCCAGCGCCTGCACAGGATAGTCCAAAATCAGGTTCTTGAAATTCTGATCATGCATTATCTTACCTCTCCATACCCCGGCAAGCAACTAAAAACTGATAGTCGTCTACCGCGAAATCCGCTCTTCTGATCCTCACATCTTCTGCTCTTCCGACCTCAAATATCTCACCAAGTTGCCAACGTCCCCATTTGCGGATCAATTAAAAAGAAGTGACGATTGTAGGATCAAGAGAATTTATAAAAAACTAAATGAAATAATCAAGGGTGACCCCAAGCCGTGCTACCTTGCGACAGAAGTTTTTGGTTCGAAAAGGCGTTGCAGGGGTCTGGAATTATGCTATTGCCCATTACGCCGCAGATTGCTGGTATGGCGGTCGACCTTCCAGAGCACCACAGTGACCCACAAGACAGAATTATCATTGCGACTGTACTGGCCCATGAAGGGCAGTTGATGTCAGCGGATCGCAAATTTCCACTTTATGAAGAACTCGCACGTCGCTTGCTGTGATGATTGGAAACGCGGTCAATGTATTCAGACTCGTCCTCTCCGCTATCTGCTCAAGTAATGCAGTTAAGTGGCCACCCATTCTTTCCTGCCAAAGAATTAAGACTATTCCAAAATGCTTCTCTTCAATTGTATGGCTTTCTTTGAAATTGATAACAACAATTTACTCTTACTGATGTAGTTGTCTCTTAATTCTGAAAGATGACGTCGAATCCAAACTTCTGTTTGCTCTTTTAAGGTGTCTTTTCCGGTAATATATGGATAGATATCCTTATAAGTTATTTTTAAGTTGGCAGTGGTTTTGGGGGGAACTTCAATTATCAGCTTTAGACATTGGTTTTCTAATATATATGATGTATCTTTTCCATTCATTGTAACACTGCTGACTGGAATTTCACCGCATTCTTTCTTCTTAAATGAAATAATCAAGGTTTTGACACTTCAAATTCCCCAAGATCGCAAGATCGCAGTTAGCACTCCGTGGTTTTGGATGAAGAAGTGTCCTCGTGCAGTTGTTCGGCGGTCACAATAAGGCTGAGTTAACACAAACTCTGCGGCGAATCGCCTTTTTTTCCAGTCCAGGTCGATCTTAATCTCGCGGAAATCAATGAGCCGCCGTACTTTTGGAGACAGTGCTTTTATTGTGGATTCCTTCGCGCTGAAAGCAACGCTGGCTGATAATGCCACTTCACTTCCCACTTTAAACAAATCGAGAATTCCTCTCTCTTTTTCCGAAAAAACCAAGCTTGAAGCAGATAGCGGGAAGTCTAGATAGTTGGCAACAAAATCGATGCCTATCCCTGGACACCCGGTTGCGGAGCCCACCACTGCAAAGCACACGTTATCGTCGTGGGTAATGCTGCCCACGACGCCAGCCGGCCATAATGGTTCTTTCAGACTGCCAACTCCAATTGGTCCAGCAAGAAAACCTATTTGCTTCATTGCCTCACGCGCACATCGGCGGCCAGTGAGAAATTCCGACCGGCGGCGGGGAACGGCCTTTCGGATAGCGCACGCCTCTGATTCATACTCGGCCTTGAGGCCATTGCCCGTCTTCATCATCGCAACCCCGAATTCCTGACCGAACCAGCTCCTGAGCACACATTCGAATTTGAACAGATCGGAATCCGTCAAGGGCAGCTTCTTCCAAGCCGGGCACGTCGCTTCCACTTTGTTCACCCGCAAATGATCCTTATCAGTAATCAATGTCCCACAAAAACGACTCACCCATCAGGCATATTTGAATAGGAGCCCAATATTGATGTATCTGATGTCTAACCGCTGGAACTATCCATGTATAAGGGTTCCAAATGCTTGATAAATTCGTCGTAGGTAGTGCCTTTGATTAACGGAATACCACACTTCGCAACTGGTTTGGCAGGATTTCCCTGAACGAACGTCCACGGAGCAATTGACATGTTGACAATGGAACCTGCGGCCACAACAGCTCCATCCCCTATTTTGACATTCGGAAGGATTATGACCCCTGGGCCAATCCAAACCTTTTTTCCTATTTCGACTGTAACATTACCTCGCCTGACATTAGCTCTCACCCTCGATGCGAAGTGACCGATAATAGTCACCCGCATTCCAATCCCTGAATCATCACCAATCGAGACCAACCAGGGATATGAGGTTTCAATAATCGTATCGTAACCAATTAAAACCTCCGATCCTACTGTTACGCCCCTCCAGCGGTGTAAGGCGGGTCGAAACCTGGTCGGCGCTATCCTGGCTATTAATTGAAGAATTCGGTTCGTCGTCCCGCGGATAAAAGTTTCATGATCGAGCCCAAATTTCCTGAGGATGGAAAACCTGAAACCGCGCCTCAGATTCTCATGAGATCTGACGGATTCGGTTTCATCTGTTTCCGTTTTGCCTCGAGGATCAACAGCAGGACTAACATCGCCTTTCTGCTGCGAGTCTATGATCTCACTGAGCTCTCTAATAGTTGGGTGTTTAAAGAACGTCAAGATTGGCAAGCTGACTGAGAATTGCTCTCTGATCCGTGAAGCCAATTGTGGAGTAGTAAGAGAATGGCCACCTAAATCAAACAGATCGTCCTGGACACCTACCTTTTTCAAACCTAACACTTCTGACCAGATTTCAACTAATGATTTCTCAATCTCGTTCTGTGGAGCTATATATGCCATATCAAGGTCCGGTCGATCCTGTTCGGGCTCTGGCAGAGCTTTACGATCTATCTTGCCATTGGGATTGAGGGGAAACTCTTTGAGTGTGACAAAAGTCGAAGGAACCATGTATTCCGGCAGCTCCTTCTTCAGATAGTTCCGCAACTCACTCGACGAGGGTGGTCGCTCATTGTGGGAAATGATATAAGCCACCAAACCTTTGTTACCCAGTGCGTCCTCTCGAATCGTAGCCACGGCTTCCCTGACACCTGGATGCCGGCTGATCACCGTCTCTATTTCACCAAGCTCAATACGGTAGCCGCGTATCTTAACCTGATGATCAACCCGTCTAAGGAATTCGAGGTCGCCGTTCGGGTGGTAGCGAACGAGATCACCTGTTTTGTATAGCCTTGCAGAGGGATCTTTAGTAAAGGGATGCGGAACAAAGGCTTTTTCCGTTAGCGCAGGTCGATTCAAGTAACCGTCAGCAAGCCCTTCGCCACCAATGTAAAGCTCGCCGGAAACGCCAATAGGAGCTAATTGATGATCAGCATTCAGGACATAAGTCTCGGTGTTGGCAATCGGTCGACCTATGGTTATCCGATCGGCCGAAGCAATTCGACTGATGGTCGACCAAACGGTGGATTCCGTCGGACCATACATATTCCATAAGCTGGTACACAGGAGAAGAAGCTTCTCAGCTAATCCTGAAGGCAGCGCTTCGCCCCCACACAGTATTTTTAAATGATTGCTGCCCTGCCAACCCGACTCCACGAGTAAACGCCATGTCGCCGGAGTCGCCTGAATAATGGTGGCGCCAGACTCGGTTATCAGCTTAGACAACCTCAGACCATCAATCGCCACTCCTCGCTTAGCAATTACCACGCGGCCCCCGACGATAAGGGGTAGCAGAAGCTCTAATACAGAGATGTCAAACGACAAAGTGGTCACGGCCAACATCGTGTCCAGCTCTGTCATGCCTGGCTCGCTTGACATCGCGGTTAGGAAATTAACGACCCCACGATGATGAATCTGGACTCCTTTGGGATCGCCGGTGGAACCGGAAGTGTACATGATGTACGCCGGATTATCCGGATGGATCTTTCCTCCGTTGCTGTGAGGTGTAAGCTGTTCGTTCTCAGTATGATGCCCATCCAGGCAAATTATTACCAGGCCGGAGACTTCAGAAGAATGGTTGATTGAGGACTTTTCGGCATGAACGGATTGAACGCTGAACGACAACTCTGAGAAAACTGTCGGATGGGTTACCAGCACCGTTACTCCGGCGTCTTTCAGAATGAAGTCCAATCTCTTTTTGGGATGATCCGGGTCCAGAGGAAGGTAAGCTGTTCCTGATTTCAGTATTCCCAGGATTCCCACGAGCATATCCAATGAACGTTCAACACAGATGCCCACTATCCCATTCGGAGCCGCTCCAAAGAGCTTAAGCCGGTTTGCCAATTCCTCAGCCAGGGTATCGACTTGACAGTACGTCAATTGCTGATCTTCGAAAACCGCGGCAATTGCCTCAGGAGTTCGCTTGGCCTGGGCTTCAAACAGTTGATGGATGCACTTGTCCCGAGGATAGTCTGATTGGGTATGGTTCCACTCCACTAAAAGTCGGTGCTGCTCGTGTTCGGTGAGCAGCGGCAATTGAGAGACGGGCTGTTCCGGATTGGCGACGATGCTCTCCAGCAAGGTCTGGAAATGTCCTTCCATTCGATTGATGGTACCGGCATCAAACAGATCGGGATTATATTTGAAGACACCAAAGAGTGATGTCATAGCCTCTACCATTTCCAGTGTCAAATCCAACTGACCTTCCTGTTGCGCCATTTTAAACGGTTCGAGCGATAAACCTCCCCATTCTACTCGCTCTCCGGTTTCGCCTGCCACCCAAAGTTCGACAACCTCTCTAAATTGCTGTGGTCTCTGTAGATTGAACAAAACCTGGAAGAGAGGTAAGCGGCTCGGATCGCGTTTCGGCTGGAGTCGCTCGACTAACAGTGAAAAGGGGAAATCCTGATGCGAGAGGGCTCCCAAGACTGTCTGGCGCACTTGAGTGAGAAAAGCTTTGAACGCGGGATTGCCGGTCAGCGACACTCGCAAGACGAGTGTATTAATGAAGTCGCCTACCATCCCAACAAACTCTGTTTGACTCCTGCCAGAGGTTGGAGTGCCTAATACGATTTCTTCCTGACCAGTGTAGCGGTAAAGCAATACCAGAAATGCTGTCAGGAGAGTCATGTAGAGGGTTGCTCCGTGAGCCCGGGCCACTCCCGTGAGCTGCCTGGTGAGTTCCTCAGTCAGCTTGAATGTGTGGGACGCTCCATTAAAGGTTTGCACCAGGGGTCGAGGTCGGTCGGTAGGTAGATCCAGCACCGGCAACTCACCGCCCAGTTGACTCCGCCAGTAGGACCAGAGCCGCCCTCCCTCCGCACTCGCCAACAACCGGGTTTGCCAACGAACATAGTCCTTGTAAGACAGCTCCAAAGAAGGAAGCGTCGCCTTGGTTCCTTCCTGCTCTGCCGGGTAAAGCACTCGCAATTCGTCCAGAAGTAGCCACAGGGACCAGGCATCGCAGACGATGTGATGTAAGGTCAGCAACAGGATGTGGTCCTGCTCGGAGCGAGTAAATAGATTCACCCGCAGAACCGGGCCGAGTTCCAGGTCAAACGGGCGCTGATATGCCTCAATGACTCTCCTCCTAAGTTCATCCCATTTCCACTGTGAGGCATCGTTCTCCTCGAAGCAGATCTGCTGGTACTTATGAATTTCCTGAACAGGCTCGCTGCCTCGCATCGCAAAAGTGGTGCGCAGGGGCAAGTGACGAGCGATCAGAGCCTGGAACGCGCGTCGCAATGCTGGAACATCTACACGGGACCGGATACGGGCCGTGAACCCGACATTGTATGCCGCACTTGCCGGCGCCAGTTGATACAGGAACCAAAGTGCGTGCTGAGCGTGGCTAAGCGGATACAGGATAGAATTCTTGGTGCCTTCTTTGTGAAGTTCGAGGATCTCAGCCTTGTGTTGCTTGAGTTCAGTGAGTATTGCCGGGGTCAGTACATCCTTGGCGGAGCGATAGCGCAAGCGGTCGTCTTCCACCCACAGTTCAACCCCCTTCGCCTCAATATCTTTGATAAACTCAACTACATTTATCATATTTCTCCTTCTATCCAATCGCTTTCAAATACTGTTGTTTGACTGAGTTGATCACCATTTGGCGGCTGTACTCCGTTGGATCCATCAGCAAGGGAAGAGAAAATATCCGAAAGTCGTTCATGAAGCAGCCTCGCCAAACTGGCAACACTCAGCCCAGTCAGGAATGTCACCATTGCTATATCCAGTCCCAAGTTGGTTTTGATCTGGTTTCTCAGCTCCAAGGCCATCAGGGAGTCGAGCCCCATATTGTTCAGAAGCGCTTGGATGTCTATCTGGGAAGGACTAAGCCCTATAACACCGGCAACCAGCTCTTGAACGTATGTGACTAACAGTGACTGACGATCGCTCTCAGTCGCTTGCTCCAATTGGCGCAGAAGCTTGAGTTGTGCTGCTGGCGAGTGCCCGCCCTTCCCTTGTTGGTCCATCTGGTCAGCCAACTGCCAGAACAAGGACGGGCGATTCCCAGCAGAGAATTGTCCGAGAAACCTCACCCAATTGATCGGGAACACTCCAATCTGGGCGGCACTGTCTCCCAGCAACTCTCCCAGCACCTGCAATCCGAGATCCGGAGCAATGCGGCCCAGTCCTATTGCCGCCATTCCTCTTTGGTCCCGATCCACCATGCGGGCTGTCATTCCAACCCCTGCCCACGGTCCCCAGTTGATGCTCAGCCCGGGCAGACCCAGCGTCTGACGATGATGCATCAAAGCATCCATGAAGGCATTGGCCGCTGCGTAATTTCCTTGTCCCGATGAGCCCAGCAAAAAAGCAACCGAGGAGAAACAGACAAAAAAATCCAGGGACTGACCTCGAGTCAAGACATGCAGATTCCAGGCCCCTTCCACTTTGGCCGCCATGACTCGGCGAAAACGCTCCCAGGTTTGGCCGAGCAGCGCCCCCTCATCCATGACCCCGGCAGCATGAATCAATCCCCGCAGCGGAGGCATTGTAGATTTAGCCCTTTCCAGCAGCCCGGCAACGTCCTGTAGATGAGATACATCTCCCTTGATCACTAGCACTTGGGCTCCTGCATGCTCCAGTTCACTCAGGATTTCCCGTGCCTGACTCGAAGGATCGTGTCGCCCAGTCAGGACAAGATGCCGCACTCCCTGCTGCACCATCCATTGGGCAACCTTGAGACCCAAATCACCAAGTCCACCCGTAATCAGGTAAGTGCTGTGGCCATCAAACGGAGGCGGCTTCACACGAAGGTGGCGAGGACACCGCACGAGCCGAGCTACATAGCGAACCCCTTGACGCAAGGCTACTTCGTCTTCTCTATCCGGAAACAATAGCTCTTCAAACAGAGTGTTCACTTCATTGCCAGGCTCAGATGGATCAAGATCGAGGCGCACGCAATGGAAGTCAGGATGCTCCTGATCGATTACTCGAGCCAATCCCCAGAGTGTTGCCTGTTGCACCTGAAGGGGAGCTGACGCGTTACCGACCGGCCTGGCGCCTTTGGTCACCAACCACAGCCGAGGCAACTCAGACCAGCCTGCTTGAACCAGAGCTTGCAACAGGTGCAGCACTGAGCCGCAGCAAAGAACTTGAGCCTTTTGCAAAGCAGCCAAAGAAGGCTCTTCCTCAATCTTCTCCTCCAGACTCCAGAGATGAACTACTCCACGGTAAGGCGGGTGATGATTCCCGACAATTTCGGAGAACAAGCGCTGGAATTCCTGTGGTTCAGATGGGTTGATGTGAAAGACTTCTTCGGAAGTACTATCGTAGGCTCGACCAGGAAAAACCAAGACGCAGTGCTCGTCTTGTTCTTTCAGCAATTGGGCCAGCCTCAGGCCAATGCCTCTTGTTTCGGCGAAAATAAGCCAACTGCCCGGTTTCTCTGAGGTTAGGGGTTCTTGATTCGGTTTTCGGACCTTGGGCTGCCAGGATATTTCGTGCAACCAGTCCCCTAAATCCGGTTGCAAGCTGCGGAACACAGACTGACGACTGGCCCGTTTGAACGTGAACCCCTCAACCTGAGCGACCAGATTTCCAGTCTCATCGAACATTCGCAAATCGCCCGTCAGTACTTCCTGATTTTCTCCCTCCACTTGGCGCACCTGGCCATGACACCAAAGGGTGAGTCCAGGACGCCGGTAGAAGCGAAGGCCCTCTAAGCTCACCGGAAGAAAGGCCTCTATTTTCGCCGACTCAGGGAAAGCAGCCATAAAAATCTGGAAGGCGGCATCAAGCACCACAGGGTGCAGTTGATAACTCCCCACATCTGCAACCAGTGCTGACGGAACCCGAATTCGACCTAAAGCTTCACCTTCTCGCCCCCACAACTGTTCAATGGCCTGGAAACTCATACCATAGTCCAGTCCACGGTGCTCTCGAAATTGTTGGTAGTAAGCCGCCAATGGCAGCTCCTGAGCACACTTAGCCCGCAACAGGGTCAGGTCTACCCGGGGTGATTCATGGTCGCTTTGTTGAACTACAATCCTGCCAGAACTGTGCAACCTCCAAGAGCCATCCTCTGACTCTTCATCACCCTTTACGAGACTATGAATTTCGAACAAAGATCCAGTCGAGTCTTGGGTCAGAATTGACTGAACCTTTTGTATTTGGTCATCCGGCAAAACCAGCGCCTGCCCGAAGACAACGTCCTCAATTACTAACTCCTCGGACCTAAGAACAGCGGTTCCTACTGCCAGCGCCATTTCGAGGTAAGCAGCCGCTGGCAGAACAACTCTCTGATACACGCGATGGTGTTTGAGAAAGGCCGGCGAATCCGGACCAAGCCAGGACTCGAACAGAATCTCTTTAAGAGCTGATTGCAGCTTTTGGCCGAGCAGGGAATGATGTTGACCAGAAATCGTGGATTTGAGATTTGGGACTGAGTGTGTTTCACTAGTCTTAATCCAAAAGCTCTGTCGCTGAAACGGATAAGTAGGCAATGCCACCTTGCGACGCGGATAATCCTTGTCAAACCCCAACCAGTCTATGCTCAGTCCGCGCACGAACAGTCGCGCCAAACTCGGCAGGATTTGCTGCCAGTCTTCTTGTCCTGGACGCAAACTTGGGAGCCACTCCCCCTCCCCAACCTCTTCCGGTACACAGCGGCGACCCATGTTCAACAGAGTCGGTTTGGGTCCGATTTCCAAAAACACGTTGTACCCGGCTTGATGCAGCGTCTCCATGCCAGCGGCAAATCTCACTGGCTGTCTGATATGATGACACCAATAATCTGGTGTCGCAACTTCTCCTGTCATCAGCCGGCCTGTCACGTTCGAGATGAAGTTTGTGAGAGGAGGAGTGTAGGTCACCTCGGAAGCGACCTTCTCAAACTCCGCCAACACCGGCTCCATTAAGGGAGAGTGAAAAGCGTGGGAAACATTCAAGTTGATTGTTGTAACTCCTGACCCTTCCAGGGTAGCGACAACGCAGCGGAGATCCTGAGACCTGCCAGAAATGACAATATTTTCAGGGCCGTTAAGTGCGGCGAGTGCCACCGACCGGGCGTAGGGCTCAATTGCTGCAGCCACCGTCTCTTCTGGAGCGAACACCGCCACCATCTCGCCATCTCGGGGCAAAGCCTGTATGAGACGTGCGCGAGCCGCAATCAGTTTCAGGCCGTCTTCGAGGCTAAACACCCCTGCCACACAGGCTGCAGCATACTCACCCACACTATGCCCCAAAACAACCTGCGGTTCTATGCCCCAGGACTTCCACAACTCAGCCAGGGAGTACTCTATGGCAAATAGAGCCGGTTGCGTAAAAGAAGTCTCATTAATTGGTGATGTTTTGCCCGCTTTAGGATAAAGGACATTAAGCAGAGAATCCTCAAGATAGGGACTTAGAATCTCATCGCAGCGGTGGAGAGCTTCCCGGAAATTCGGTTGGGTCTGGTACAACTGGCGCCCCATGCCTGGGTACTGGGACCCCTGGCCGGTAAAGAGAAACGCTATTTTTGGTTTTTTGCCTGTTACGTGTTCCTTTGCCAGTCCGGCAGGTTCGCCACCCGCGGCGAAAGCTTCGAGCTGCTTACTCAACTCACCGAAAGAACCAGTCACCACGGCGAGTCGGCGGTCAAAATGAGCTCGGCCACTATTGGCTGTAAAGCAAACGTCAGCCAGAGATTCCGATCGTTGCCGCCCAAGGAAGTCTATATAACTCTGCGTAAGTTCCAACAGAGCCTTTTCACTTTTTGCAGAGAGAGTCAACAAGTGTTGATTCCGCTCAAGCCTCACCCTCAGCGGAGCAGGTGCCGGCACATCGGACAGAACAACGTGTGCATTGGTGCCGCTAAAACCGAACGAGCTCACTCCGGCTAACCGGTGCTTACCCGACGCATTCTCCTTCCATTCCAGTCCGTTCACTGGAATTATCGAGGAAATCCTGTCAAACGTCATGTATGGATTCAATTCTTTGAAGTGCAGATGGGGCGGAATGTATCTGTGTTGCAAGGACAAGACAACTTTAATCAGCCCGGCAATACCAGCAGCAGCTTCTGTGTGGCCAATTTGAGTCTTTACTGAGCCGATCACCAGCGGATTGTCCGACTCTCTGCCTTGCGTATACACCGCCTCCAGCGCCTCCGCCTCTATCGGATCTCCCAGGGATGTGCCGGTTCCGTGAGCTTCCACGTAGGACACCTCGTGGGGACACACACCTGCTATGGACAACGCTTTACGAATAACCGCTTTTTGAGAGAGTCCATTCGGGGCGGTAAGGCCATTACTTGCCCCGTCTTGATTAATCGCTGTGCTTCGCACCACTGCCAGAACGTTGTCCCTGTCAGCTATCGCCTGTGACAGACGCTTGAGGACCACCACCCCACAGCCTTCGCTTCGAACATACCCGTCGGCCGACACATCAAACGTCTTGCACCGCCCATCCGGAGCCATCAACCCCGCCTTAGACAATGAGATGCTCAGCTCAGGTGATAACAACAGATTCACCCCTGAAGCTAGAGCGAGATCACATTCGCAGTTCCGCAAGCTTTGGCAAGCCAGGTGGAAACTGACGAGAGAGGAAGAGCAGGCCGTGTCCACAGAGATCGTCGGTCCAGTCAAACCAAAAAAGTACGCTAATCTTCCGGCAGCGACCGATGCTGAGTTGCCTGTGCCGAAATACGCGTCAAAGTCCATCGCCTGGTTTTGTTTGACCTGCAGGAGTTCATAATCATGAGTGAAGATGCCAACAAAGGTGCCTGTTTGGCTTCCTGCCAGAGATTCCGGGTCGATTCCAGCATTCTCAATAGCTTTCCAGGTTTCCTCGAGCAGGATTCGCTGCTGTGGATCCATACAGGTAGCTTCACGCGGTGTAATGCGGAAAAACCGGGCATCAAATTGGTCAACCCTGTCCAGAAAGCCTCCGTATTTGGAGACGGTTTTTCCTGCCTGCTGCTGGTCCGAATCGTAATAGAGATCGATGTCCCAGCGCGTCCTTGGTACTTCAGTGATGGCGTCCACGCCATTGCGCAGGAGCGACCAATATTCCTCAAGGCTGTTGACGCCTCCAGGGAAGCGGCAGGACATGCCGATGATGGCAACTAAATCCCCGGATTGGGCAGCAGGCTCCGCAAAGTCGGTGCCGTAGCCGGCTTGGATTTCCTGCTCAGGAGGAGTAACCGTCGGTGATTCGTCATCAATATCTCTTTCCCGCGCAGACGTCTTGCCTTGAAAGTAACGAACGATCGCTTCTGGCGTGACATATTGGAAAAAGAAAGTCGGTCCAAGTTCTACGCCGAGGCGTTGACTCAACCGCTTCCCGAGTTCCAAGAACTCTTTGGAGTCCAACCCCATATCTCTTAGAGACCTTTTCAGTGAAAAGGCCGCACCACGGTCCTCTCTCATCACTAAACGGACGCATTCCTCGACGATCGCCCCTTTGTCTTTATTTTTTACCTTGACCAACGAGCTCTGCCCCAGTTCTTTTCTAAGGCGCCTGCGAACCGACGTTTCGGTATTGCATTCATCAAGGTATGGCCTCATAGGCTCGTTATTCTCCACTTTGATTCCTTGTGTGTATTGAATCAGGTTCATTCTCCGTCCAATATTTGTATAAAGATCCCGCTGTTGTAAACCATACGTCGTCACGAGTCCGCAAATAACTCAGGTACCGGTCGTAAACTTCCAGGAGTTCAGGTTTCATGCTAAGATCATACTCGGGATGAGTAACGATTGAGATCAACGCGCCTACTTGAATGAGTCTTTCTGTCCGTTCGATTTGAACCTTCAAAATGCCTTCATACCGTTCGGCCTTGGGAAGACTGACCAGTTCATTATACAACCTGATATCGCTTGGAATCGTCGTGGGTATTTCGAGGATTCGATGCTTTCCTGTTTCGCCGGAAAGATAATGTTGAATACGTCCCTCTATTTTTCCCTTTAGTGGATCTGATACTCCTTGTTAATCCAAAATACTTCTCTTCAATTGTATGGCTTTTTTTGAAATTGATAACAACAATTCACTCTTACTGATGTAGTTGTCTCTTAATTCTGAAAGATGACGTCGAATCCAAACTTCTGTTTGTTCTTTTAAGGTCTCTTTTCCGGTAATATATGGATAGATATCCTCATAAAGTATTTTTAAGTTGGCAGTAGTTTTGGGGGGAACTTCAATTGTCAGCTTTAGACATTGGTTTTCTAATATATATGATGTATGTTTTCCATTCATTGTAACACTGCTGACTGGAATTTCACTGCATTCTTTCTTTTTAATGAAATATTTATTATAAGTCTCGGATGTGTTTTTAATTTCGCATTCATTTGCATATATTTTAATGTTATTAGTACCATCAAAAGAAATTTTCTCCAGGTATGATCTCTTAATTATATTTCTCAATCCATCCCATTGAATTTCTTCATCAAGTCGATTTATTGATCTTGCGAATTCCAAAATTTCTTCATAGCCATTCCTGAAATAATCGTGATGTTCGACAATAAAGATTGGTTTCCCAAGAAACAGATCAAATGCAAAGTCAATCACTTCTCCTGGATATTTTCTCGCAAATAATGGAAAGCAAGAATATTTCATTATAGCCATATCGAGCAAATCTGATATCTTGAGTTCATCAGGGGCATTTACATCAGCAAGAGTAGTATTTACTGCTGATAGATAATTATTGCATTTTAGAATTCTCATTGATTCGCTTGAAAACTTACCCTGTGGGAAAACTATGACATTATCAAAAGGCACTCCACTTAATTCTTCGTGTCTTTTCATTTTTTTTATGGCGGTTTTAACTTTTTTATTCAATTTATTGGAATCATTTATCCCAAATTCATTGTCAGTATGATAACAACCATGAACACATAGCGTAAATCTGTCTTTTCTTTTCTTGAAAATCCTGGCGACTTCCTTTTTGCTTCTTTTATAATTCCAGGGTATAAACGCAAGCGTTGTATGAAAATTGTTCTGATCCATAAGCTCCAACAGCCTTTTGTAATTCAAGAAACCATAGTTCATACGAAGAAGTGGATCGTCAATAATAAAACTCGCATAAGCCTGTCTGCTATGCCAGCATCTATCTCCAAAAACATATTTAATGAACATCATTAATGGAATAAATTGGGAAAAATATTCTTTTATACTCCACGGTTCTGTTATCTTATCATCAATATCTAATATTTTCTTATTGGCAAGAATAAATAGATTGCAATTTTCTATTTTGAATTTCACAAAAAATGGAAGTTTGTTTATAGTGATAAGATTAAATATGTCTATATTTTGTTTTCCTATATTAAGGGCAAAATCAATATTATTGTTTTTTGTCTCAAAGGATAGTCCTGAGAATTGTTTGCATATATCTCTAAAATCATCTGTTATTTGATAATTATTTTGACTGACTTCATGATAATTAACAGATCGAAAAGCGCCATATGATAAATGCTCTATTGCAGAATTCAGCAAATCATCCGGATAAACATTATAGACCATCGCAAAAGGTATTTTTGAAAATAAAAACCGCCTGAACATATCAGCCAGCTCTATATTCGGAATGATATCAGTTAAAAAACTATAGTTTATCATTAAACAGGATGTGTCTTTACTAATTTGCTTTGACAAATTAGTAATAGATGCATCAGAACCGCTCAATTTTAGATCATTTGATTTTAACCCCAAAAAGTCGATTAGCTTGATGAGATTTTTATCAACGGTATCCAATTTTCGTGAAGTTAGTATTGTTATCTCTGACATCATTCTTCAGCTTTCACTCTTTTCCCTTCGGCGGTTTTTTTTAGAGGCACTAAGCCGGCGATAAATTCATCATAACTCACATGTTCCAGGAAAGGCACAGTAACTCGTGCGACAGTCTTTGCCTGATGGGCGGCAACAAAAGAAAATGGAGCAATGCTTTTTGAAATTACTGAGTTGGCAGTAATAACAGAACCTTCACCAATGGTTAGTGTATAATTAGGGGGGCAGGTTATTACACTACCACATCCAACAAATACATTTTTGCCAATAATAATTTTACCTGATCCTCTTGTATGTGCGAGAATAGTAGTTCGTAATTGTATCCCAGCATTTTCGTGAATTTCGACAAGTTCCGGATATTCATTTTCAATATAAACATCATCACCGATCCATACATTCTTTTGAATTTTAACCCCTCTGCGCCTGTGAAGGAATGGCCGTATAGATCTTGCTCCTGGCAATACCCTGGCCATCATGTGTAAAATTCTATTTGTTATTCTATTAAACAATGTTTTTTTCATATTTCAATTATCGTCCCACCCCATGAATATCCTACACCAAAACCAACCAATAGTATTAACTCCCCTTTATTAATAAGTTTCTTATCCAAACAGTCCTTCAAACCAATTGGTATTGTTGCAGATACAGTATTGCCCGTATTTTCAATGTTAATATAAAATTTTTCTTTTGGAATTTTAATTTTTTTTCTGAGATGTTCTAAAATATAGCTATTTGCCTGGTGAAAAATTACGAAATCAATATTATTTAAATTAAGGTTATTTTTTTCTAAAACATTTGAAACAACTGCAGGAACTTTCTTTATAGTAAAATTAAATATCTCGGGGCCATCCATGAAAAGATTGTTATCGGTCTTTATGCTGCCGGACTGGTCCACTTTTTTTTCGGCATTTTCCTGATATCTGCATCGCATTCCACCATTTGGAACAATTAAATTTTTATAACCCTTTCCATCGGTTCCCAAAACAAAATTAAATATTTTTTCCTTTTCAGATTTTGTGATGATGATTGCAGCAGCACCATCTCCAAAGATGGATAAGTTTGAACGATCTTTGGGATGAATATGCTTAGAATATGTTTCAGAAGTTATTAATAAAATATTTGTTGCTATTCCACTATTAATTATTCCCTTTGCTAAACCCAATCCATAAATAAAACCGGAACACCCCAGATTAAAATCCAATGCTCCGATATCGGTTTTAAGTCCCAGGCGATCTTGCAAAATACACGCGCTGGTTGGCAAATAATAATCAGGACTTTGAGTGCAGAGCAAAACAAAATCAATTAGATTTTTATCATAATTTTGCAATATTTTTTTACCTGCGTTGCAAGCCAGATCAAGAGCGGTCTCATCTTGAGATACAATGTGCCTTTGTTTAATGCCAACCTTTTTCTCAATTTGCTGTGCTGAGTATTCAGAAAATTTCTCTTCTAAATGATTATTAGTAAGCACTCCTTCAGGAATATAATATTCAATGTCTAAAATCTTAGCACACATAAGTCACCTGAGTAATTTCCATCATCAATATTCATTGTGCACAATACCCGCCGTCAATAATTAAATTTGTTCCTGTTATCCATCTGGATGCATCTGACAAGAGATAAACGCAAGCATTAGCAACATCTTCCGGGTCGCCTAAACCTAAAGGGTGCAGTTTAATATTTTCTTCAATTTCTTTCTTAAATGTGATGAGGTCAATTAGTGGCGTTTTTACCAAGCCAGGGGATATACAGTTAACTCTGATGTTTTTTGCAGCCAGTTCTAAGGCAATAACTTTTGTAATTGCAACCAGGGCTCCCTTTGTTCCGGCATACAAGCCTTGTCCAATTTTACCGACTTGACTCATTATTGAAGATATAAATATTATAGAAGAATTATTTAATATTTTTCTTTTTTTATGCAATGTTTTTGTTAGCAATACAGGCACTTCATAATTAATTTCATTAACTTCCCTTAAATATTCTTTTGTATAAAATTTCATAGGCAATAATTTTACAATACCCGCGCAATGGACTACTCCATTAATTTTATCAAGGTCGTTTACCATTTCTTCTATCTCAGATGTTTTTGTCAAATCAGCTTTAAACATTTTATGCTTATCTTCTGGAAGCATTGTTATTGTCTCTTTTAAACGTTCTTCATTCCTTCCGGAAGCAATAATTTTTCCTCCCATATTGGCTATACTAATACACGTTTGCCTGCCAATTCCAGATGATGCACCGGTAACTAATATTGTTTTCCCTGTTAAATCAAAAGGGGTTTTCATATCTATATCTCCAGCAGTTCAGTTATATAAGAATTATTTATATCAATAATAGCATTTGCCCATGATAACCCTACACCAAAACTTGATAAAATAAGCCTTTTTCTACTGTTTATCAATTCATCTCTCAGTTCCGAAACAATTGTAACCGGTATCGAGGCTGAGCTTGTATTGCCAAACTTTTTAAGAGAATACGGAATTTTTTCCTTAGGATATTTTAGCTTCTTAGTAAGGAAATTATTTATAAACATATTTGCCTGATGATAAACAAGATAATCAGTGTCATCCATAGACAGCTCTGCAAATTCCAAAAGTCCTTTGATGCTTTTAGGTACTTCTCTTATTGTAAAATTAAATACATCCGGGCCATTCATTGAAAGATCTATGGCACGTCTTATGTTGCCATCTTCATACTCAACTTCATTTAATGTTTCTTGAGAACAGGGATTCCTGAATGCCCCACCGTGAATTATTATTGCCTTATATCCAGCGCCATCAGAGTTTAAAGAAAAATATGATTTACCCAAAGTATTATCGGGTGTATCATCTTTTTCAATGATAGTAGCCGTTCCTGCATCACCAAATAATAAAGAACTTATTTTATCTTTAGGGTTTATTAATTTAGATGGGGTATCACCAACTAATAATAATGCTTTATTAAAACATTGCTGCTGCATAAAAGAATATACAACAGACAATCCATATACATACCCGGAGCAACCAAGGTTTACATCAAAAGCTGCCGTAGATTTAGAAAGGTTTAATCTGTTTTGAAGAAGTATTGATGTTGCCGGAAGATAATAATCAAATGACTGTGAAACAAATATAAGTAAATCAATATTGTTTTTATCAATATTCATTTCGGTTATTAATTTTTCCGCTGCATAATAACACAAGTCAGATGTGCAAGTCTTGTTATCAACGAATCGCCTTTCAACCACTCCTATTTGTTTGACAAACTGGTTCAATTCCTCTTCGGTAAAAATGTCGGTATGTTCGGATATTTTATCAATATTTTTAGGAACACACGCCGAAATTCCGGAAATTTTAATTTTATCAAAAGTTAAATAAGCCATAAATGCCCCATAAAATAAATCAACATAAAATTTTCATTTCAGTCAGTATAAAAGAATTTTTTGAGTAATTAATCGGTTTAAACCACTACCTCTGGTAGTGGTACCATAAAAAGGTTTTACCGTTGTAGTAATTATCATTATGTACCTCCGAAGTCCTGAAAGGTATCCGGGAAATAAGGAGGTATATAATGAGTAAGCGATTTAAGAAGTTATCACACACAATCTATGAATGCAAATATCACATTGTTTGTTGCCCAAAGTATAGACACAGGATATTCAAAGATGAGATAAAAGAATATACAAAGGGTCAAATATATAGCCTTTGCGGCCAGAAAGATTTAGTTGAAGTGCTGGAATTAAATATTCAAGAGGATCATATTCATCTTGTGATGTCAATTCCGCCGAAATATTCTGTTTCGTCAATAATGGGTTTTTTGAAGGGGAAATTAGCATTACGGCTGTTTCAACGATACGAGAGAT
>JAJSZW010000050.1 GCA_030262895.1 Deltaproteobacteria bacterium
GAGGAGTGGATACCCCCCTTTTTCCCTTTTAACCATTCATAGTGTAATATTGCAGGCCATAAGGACTTATCTTCATTTTTTAGTTTATTACGTATATCTTCCATCTTACATTGGACACAAATTTTTTCTAACCGATCATCAAGCTTAATTGGTTCATTACTGTCAACAAACAGAAGGACTCTATTGCCCATATATAAAAGGTTCTCTTCAATACTTTTAAACAAATCGTCTGGTTTTTTATCCACAAAAAATATGATCAGTTCAAAAGGGATGTATCCTCCATATGCATCAAGTGCCGTTTTAATAGTTTCCTTATAAAAACAGCCCAATTTTTTCCAATCAGTTTTATTGCCGCTATCGTCTGTGAGCAAATCATCCCAACTTTTTCCAATTAATAAAACCTTTCTCGCCTTAAGTATTTTAAATTTGTATCCAAATTTACCATCTACAGCGCATGCTTCAAGAAACTGTTTCGGCGCTCTTTCCATCTCATCGAAAGTCTTATCCTGCAAAAGCGTGGCACATATTTTCATTTCCGCTATGCCCCAGTTCTGCTGTTTAAGTATTCCTGTGCCATGATCTACTATTGTTTCATTTATCAATCTGTTCATTGAATCAACTACACTGCTATCGCTCAGATTATCCCAGATTGTGACCGAATATAAAGAAATATCATCTGGATCGTCTTCAACCTTGATATGAATGTCAAGCTTGGTATTATCATTGATCTTTGGCACGTTATGTTTTGTGGCATTGCGGATTATTGCCTCAAGTATATTGTAAATAGCGAATCTGCCTACACTGCCGGGGAGATCAACCATGACATCGTATTCTGGCTTGCACATGCTTTTAGGCGTGTATGAAAAATCTTGGACAGTCATTTCATTGTCCGAAAGACATGTCTCGCATACTTTATGGAAAGGCATCGCATCCTTCCATGTTGCTTCTGATTTACATATTGGACAAATATATTTGGCTGATTTTATTTCGTGAGATACTCCGTTTGGTTCAGCGAAAAAGAATCTTATATTAATTTTGTCGTAGTCAAACTTTTCATTCCGAGCGATATAGTCAAGGAGAAGAACTTCTTCGGTAAACGGAAGAATTACGTCATGATATAAGAATGCCGACACGGGTGAGCGGTAAGGTTCTGTAGAAATATCGGCCAAATAGTCACTTTTACCCTGGAGGTATTGGTGAAACTCCTGAAATAATAGCCCCGCTATTGCTCCTTTTTTGTGATCAGATAACCTTGGTAATTTCTCGATGATATGTTCAAATTTAATGCGAGCGAGGATATGGCTTCCAATATTATGCGACATGTTGCGACTCATTATCGCAGCTACTGCTGCCTTTATTCCCTGTTGGACAACATCCTGCTTCTGCTTCGCAGCATTCGCCGTTTGGGCAAAAATAAAACCTAACTCCCTTGCAAGATCCAGTGCGTGGCGATGAAGGACAAACTCACTTTCCTCAAAATAGAGATCAAAAACCCCATGCACTTCTTCTGGAAGTGCTTTAGCATCCGTCTTTCCTATGGGAATAGGTAAGAGCAGACGACTGCGTACCCTAATGCCATGGTACTCAATTCCGGATTCCTCACCGCGCGTCCCAACGCCGACGACTGTTGGTCTTAGCGTTTTTTCCCAAGATGGGTACCTCTCTTTGATTTCATTATAGCATTCATTACCAAAGATAGCTGTCCGGGTCTCTTGATCTTCTTCTCCGTTCAACTCCTGGATTTCAAGAAAAGAAGTTATAGAGTTGCTTTTAAATGCATAACAACACTCGGGAACTGTCGCCCCGCCTTTATTATTTTCGATCTGTTTTCTGCTCCAAAATGCGCCTGCCACGATATTGAGAAGTTTGGGTAAAATGCCTAATAGTATATTCGGCACGTCTTCCAACGAACGTTTCTCAAGTTCCCTCAGCGTCAAATTGAACATTTCATATTCGAGAGAGTGAAATAATAGGGGGGCAAATTCTCTTGCTATCCTTAGGAAGGTAGTTCGGTCTTTCTGCAGCTTCTCTTCATCTGCGTTTTTCACCATCGTGAACATTAGGCCAAGCTTTTGTCCGAGATAACCTAATGGAGTAACAATAATACCGGTTCCCTTCCTTATGAAGAGAATATATTCAATGAACTCACGTATAATGTCTTCTGGGTCTTCCTTTACCTCATATTCCAAATCCGGATAAACCCGATCTTCCCAGGTGTTCCAAACAGAATTAGTGACCCCCTTGTTTGTCAGTTGTACAATAGCCTTCAAAAGGCATTGAGCAAATTTTTTGAAATCTTTCTTATTGTCCGCTAAAAGAATGGATTTAACTTTTTCGGAAACATCTCCAAAAGGATATCGTTGAGCGACCCTTATTAAATCATTTTTCTTGATTCCAGACAGAATTGTCTTTGATAGTTCTGTCTGGAAATCTTCCGGTATTTCTACATAGTCAACGGCACGGTATTTCAATATTCGAGCCGTTTGGTCACCTCTTGGTGCCATCTTCAATGAATCGCATAGGAGAATTGGGAATTGGTAATCAAGACCCATAATAGTGCGGCATTTTTCCTGTAGTTGATGAATGACTTCATCTGGATCCAAAAAATCTTTTTTTGCGGTGATGTCTCCGAAACCTATGTGGCAAGACTCGTTGAAGTTACAAATAGAACAAAAAGCAACGCGTTTTGTTTCACTCTTCTCTGGCTTTTGAAAACAATCCGGTTCTTCCTGCCGGGCAAATAAGTAACAAACTGCGCTTCCGAAGCCTTCAGATTTCAATCGCCCCAATGCGTTAATTCTTTCTGTAAGTTCGCTCTCTTCTATGGCAGAATAGAGACGAATAATGCCACGCAGCACGAATAGAAAATTATTCTTTTTACATTTTAAACAGTGAGCTTCGGCGAGGTTATAAAAAAAGGGTGCGCCGCAGTCGCAGGCGCATTTCTTTACCCAAAGAGGAATGTCTAATCGCGTCTTGACTTTTTGATCTTTATCATTAACGGCTGAGAAATGGCTTAGATTAGAATCGTGGGTTGTCCTATCTCCTTCCTGCTTAAGCTTTTGATAAAGCTCAAAAAGGCTTTTCCGTTCTTCTTCGCGAGATGATCCATAGCCCTTTAAAAGACTATCGGCTTTTTTTTTGGTTTGGCCATAAAAATGAAACTTTATATCTTCAGCGCTTCCTGTCCCGTCATTTAATAGTGGGTGAACTCGAAAGCCCACCTTCAATTTTAGGGCTTGTTTTAGTTCGCTGAAGAGACTATTAGTGAAGTACCCGTTGTAGTTCAGGGAAAGAATTCGACGTTCCAATCTATCCATAGCGTTTGCCAAATCATTGTTGATCAGAGTGACCATAACACTGCACCTCGTTCCTACATCGTGCTGGAGGGTTAAACTGCTGTTTTACACTACAATCACCGTGTCCTCTATCCGGATGCCTAATCCTTCGTTGGGGAGATACAAACCCGGCTCTATGGTTAGAACCATCCCTTGTTCCAGCACTGTGTCCTGGTCTCCGGGATCATCAGGGGATAAGCCAACAAAGTGTCCAATTTTATTCGGATAATACTTATCCAGGCCATAGCCCGCAAGCGTTTTTTTAGCCTTCTCCGACAGCTCAGCCAAGCTAGTCCCCGGACGGACATCCTGGATAGCTTTTGCGTAGGTGTTCCTTATGATTGAATACAATTTTTCCTGTCTTTCCGTGAAACTGCCAGAGGTCGAGAAAAGCCTTGTTAAATCGCAGACATAATAGTCAATAGCAGCACATATGTCAATCAAAACGACGCTATTATCGGGCAGATAGCCTTTATTGGCTCTATAGAAAGGAATCGCTGAGTTAGGCCCGGATGCAACAAAGACATCGTAAAATTTGTTAAATCCGCTCCTAATCAGGTGCTTATAAATCTCCGCCGCAATATCTGCCTCTGAAACCCCGGGTTTTATCATCGCCGGCAACTCTGCAAATAGCTCCTTAATGATTTTAATACCTTTCTTAATGGTAGATATCTCAAACGGCTCTTTGAGCATACGCATTCTAAAGAGCTGGCTTGGCAGAGGCTGAAGGGTCAAATCGGAAAAAGTCCCCCGGAGCAAATCAACAAGTTCCGGCGGTAACGGCGTCCTGGAATCAAAAGCATAGTCGCAATAGAGCAAGGAAATTTTATGCTTGCGGAAAAGTTCTGTCAGCTTACTGACAAGTTTGTTGGGACGACACTCGCAGATGTATTCTACGTCACATAAAGATTTTGCAGAAAGACATTCGAACGGATTAGTTATAATATACTCATGGTGTGTTTCTAAAGAAATCAATGCGAAGGTGTAGAATGTGTCAAGGCCCGTCAAATAATAAAGATTCTCATTGAAATATTCCCCCCCTTTGTAAAGCAAGAGCCATCCTTTCCCAAGAGCTTCTCTCAATCGGGTACGTCTATCTCGACATGGAGGCTTGATCAGAGTTTCCATTCAGTTGCTCCAATAATTCCTTTTCCTGAATCTTGATGCTGTTAACCAAAAAGGCCGCAAAAAGAAGGGTCTTGTTAGCCATAGTCTTCTGGTAAAATATCAGTTGTTCGGTGTCTACGGGTATGGCCATTCTTTCCACAGTAAGCATGGCTTCCTTAAATATGTCCAGCGAAGTTTCATTGATCAGTTGGTGATAGTTAGTTATGATTTCTTCGTATTTTGCCGCAAGGTCAGGCTGCAAAACTTTTCGCTTCATTCTGAGTATATTATGCAGGTTACAGGTAGCATGTAAAGCCGGCTCAAGCTGTGTGATTGTATTTGATGCAATCTGAAAAAGCGCACGCGTGCGCTGATCTTGTATCTGGTAGGGTATAAAAGAATCAAGATCGAATTTTTCGAGTTCATCGGGAGGAGGGGAGATTACCTCAAGACGACCTGTTGCGATGTCCTCGGCCATAGGCGTGTGTTTCATTATAGTCAAGGCTGAGATAAGAATATAAGGGTCGTAAACATTCACTGCTTCCAGCAGGGACAGGGTCTCTCTTACTTCGTCAAAGGTTATCCAAGGATTGAAGAAGATGAATTCCATCTTAACTTCAGCGCCACTGTCCTTGATAATCCGGACTGCTTTTTTGTTTTGCTCGACTGTTGTGCCTTTATTGTAAAGATTAAGGATTCGCTGAACACCTGCCTCCACCCCCAGATAAACCAGACCGGCCCCCTGCTTAACAGCCAGGTCCATCAGATCAGGTTCCTTGACAATACTATCCGAGCGACAGGAAAAATCTATTCCGCATAACTTAACGCTTTCTTTTTCCAGCAAAACAAAGAGATCGCGCGCCCTCTTTCGGCCAGAAACACCAAATCCTAGGAAATTGTCATCAACAAACCACAGTTCATCACATCCAAATTCTTTGTTGAGAATCACAATTTCATGCAAAACATTTTCCAGGCTTCTTGCTCGCCAGTTCTTGCCACGAGGCATGCTGTAAAATGAGTGGACAGAACAAAAAGAACACCGCCCGTGACACCCTCGGCTGCTTGAAATAAGGGGCAATCCTCCTCTCTCCATTAGGCGAGGCAAAGTATCTCTTGCCGGAAAAGGCAGGGAATCAAGGTCGGAAATGAGCGGCCTGGGAAGTGTGGCCATAATCTGTGAATCCTGCCGAAATGCAATTCCCATGATGGATTTCCATTCTGAGGGGTGATCTATCTTTTTAACTAATTCGAGAAGGGTTACTTCTCCTTCAAATCGAACGACGGTATCAATGTCGGGATGTTTATTCAGGATTTGCTCGTAAGAAAAAGTCGGGTATTGACCACCGAGGGTGATATGAACATTGCCCCGCCACGCTTTTATCTTTCGAATTATCTGAACAGCCTGGGGAAAGACTAAAGAAGAGCCAATAGACACCCCCAGAACATTAAAGTCCTTATTCTTGATCTCAGCTATGGTTTCTTCTACGCTCAACCCGTCCACGTGGGCGTCCAGGATTTCTACCGGATAGCCGTGAGCACGAAGGTAGGCCGCAAGATAACCAATGCCAAGGCATTCATGAATAGTGTAGAACTGGGCAAAGGATGCGCCATATGATTCAGGCGGACGTACAAGAAGAGTTTTGGTCATTTTTCTACCCTCCCAGGTACGTTTTTTTCAAGTCATTACTTCCCAGAATTTCTTTTGGTGTCCCTTCAAATGCCACACGGCCCAGATTGAGGACATATGCTCTGTGTGCTATTTCCAGGGCTTTTTTGACATTCTGCTCAACCAGAAGAATAGAAACGCCAAGATTATTAATAGTCTTAATCATATCAAAAATCATGGCCACGATCTTAGGCGCCAGACCCAGGGATGGCTCGTCCATTAGAAGCAATTTGGGGTTAAACATCAGAGCACGGCCGAACGCCAGCATCTGTTGCTCACCTCCACTGAGTTTTTTAGCAACCTTGTTCCTGGTTTTTGATAGCACAGGAAAAAGTTCAAACACCTTTTCTTTGTTGGCAATTACCTTTTTGGGATCTGTAAGTATATAGCCACCCATATCCAAATTCTCTTCGACGGTTAAGGAACCAAAAAGCTTTCGGCCTTCGGGGATAAATCCGATTCCGAGCCTTGCCAGCCTATTTGTCGATAGTTGGGTAATGTCGGCACCTTCAAATAGGATCGTTCCATCTTTAATCTGAACCTCTTTGAATATAGCCTTGAGTACTGTGGACTTTCCCGCTCCGTTCGGACCTATGAGGGCTACAATTTCATTCTGGTTTACTGAAATGCTTACACCTTCAAGTGCCAGCCTGTCCGGTGCAGCATAGAAAGCATCAAGATTTCGGATGGCTATTAGCATGTTCTATCCAAGGTAAGCCTCAATCACTTTTGGATCGTCCCTAATTGCCTCAGGTGCCCCTTCCGCGATTTTAACACCATGGTCCATGACGACCACCCAGTCAGCTACGTCAAAGACAAAGGGTATATTATGTTCAATAAAAAACAGTGTGATGCCCCTCTGTTTCAAAAGGATAATAATGAACGACTTAATGGTTTCAACCATCACCGGATTTAAACCGGCAACCGGCTCGTCAAAGAGAAGCAGTTGCGGATCTGTTTCTGCTGCTCTGAGGATTTCTATGAGTTTTGACTGCCCATAGGATAGGGCTGAGGCCGGATCGTCAGCCTTGTCAGATAGCCCCAAAACCTCAAGATGATATTGAAGCTCCGAATGGTGTTGCCGGGCCATTTTCTTGAATGCCGTCCGCCTGCCAAGGGCAGCCAGGAATCCTTCATATGCTCCTTTGCGTTTCGCCATCAACAAATTTTCAATAACCGTCAAGGACCTAAACAGCTTTACTTGCTGAAAGGTACGAGATATCCCCTGTCGTGCAATTCGGTGGGGTGACATATTGGTTATGTTCCGCTTTCTCCAGACAACCTCGCCACTTGTTGGAGAGATGAACCCGGTGATAAGGTTGAATAGCGTAGTTTTTCCGGCACCATTGGGACCAATAAGGGCTGTGATTTTTCCGGGCCTCAGGTGAAGATCAAAGCTTTTCACCGCCTGAATCCCGTCAAACGTCTTATTTAATTTATTTATCTCCAACATCACCGCAATTTAAGCGTTCCCAGAAGCCCCTGGGGTCTAAAATACATTATTACAATAAGTAAACTGCCATAAATCATCTGTCTGACCACAGCGGCTATGGTGTTGGGTAGACCGATAAAACGCATGACCTCCGGCAGAGCAACCAGGACAAAAGCCCCCAAAATAGATCCACCAATACTCCTTAAACCTCCAAGCAATACCATCGTAAAAATCAGAATGGATTCATTGATTGTAAAAAGGTTTGGACTGATATAGCCCACGTAGGTGGCATATAGGCCCCCGGCTATTCCAGCCCAAAATGCACTGATGGCCATTGTCACCACTTTAAAATATGTAGTATTCCTTCCAAGAGCAGACACACCGTCTTCATCTTCGGATATGGCAAAAAGGATCTGCCCCATAGGTGAATTCTTTACCAGGTAACTGGTTACGATACAAAGAACAATGACGGTTAGCAATAGGAAAAAAAAGGTCTGATCGGTAGCTAACTGGAAGCCAAAGAAACTCGCCGGGGGAATGGCTGTGATTCCTCTTGATCCCTCTGTGAGACCATCCCAGTTAATCAGGGAATTTCTGAATATTTCACCAAACCCGAGTGTCGCAATCAGGAGGTAGTCTCCCTTCAAACGAAGGGTTGGAATGCCTATGAGTAAACCAAGAATCGCTGAGAAAATACCCCCGAGGAGAAAGGCCGGCCAGAATGGCATGCCTGCTTTAACCGTCAGTAATCCTACTGTGTAAGCGCCTATTCCATAAAAGGCCGCATGAGCGAGAGAAAGGATACCTGCGTATCCACAGGCAATGTTAAGAGAAATAGAGAGAATACTGAAGAGGCCACCCAGGATAAGGATATTAAAAAAATAGCCCATGTTTATTTCTCCCCAAAAATGCCCTGCGGCTTAACGATCAAAATGAACAATAGTATGATAAAACTTATACTATCTTTGTAGGCGCTGGAAATATAACCGGCCCCTATGTTTTCAGCCAACCCGATGCAAAATCCTCCGACAACGGCGCCAGGGATATTACCGATTCCACCTAGTACCGCTGCCGTGAACCCCTTGAAACCGGCCAACACTCCCATGGTAGGGCTGATGTTTTGATCATATCCCACAAGTATACCTGCGATAGCTGCCAGAAAACCGCCGATCGCAAAAGTGATAGAGGTAATTCGGTCGGTATCAATCCCAACATAACTTGCAGACGTTCTGTCCTCGGCCGTGGCTCGAATGGCCTTTCCAATCTTTGTTTTTTTCAAAATTAGGCCAAGAATCAACATAAGACCGAGGCAGATCACCACCGTAAGCCCCTGTACCGGAGTGAAGGTAATACCCAAGACACTGAAAGATTGCTGGAAGCTCGCACCTTTGAGCAGACTTTTTGTCTGAACTCCAAAAAACAACATTGCCATTGCCTTGAGAAAAATGGAAGCTCCAATCGTTGTAATCAATGGAACCAGACGGGATGATTTTTTAAATGGCCGATAAACTACTTTTTCCAAAACGATTCCCAATAGGGCGCCCGTTCCCATGGCCACAAGACAGGACGAATAAATGTCCCACCCTAATACAATGTAAAATAAGTAAAAACAGTAAGCGCCTCCCATATAGAGTTCGCCATGGGCAAAGTTAATAAGCTTGCCTACACCATATATCATGGTGTACCCGATGGCAATCAGGCTGTATGCGGCCCCTGCAAGCAGGCCGTTGGTTATGAGTTGAGCAATCATAGGCTATCTTGGGCAAAAAAGAAGGGGTAACCGGTTATATTTCGTGCTACCCCATTCTCAAAGCTTCGTATGTTCATTACTGTTTTTTTATGGGCACGTATTCACCATTTTTAATCTTGATGACAGTAAATTTCTTGGTTGTTACATCTCCATTCTTGTCAAAACCTATAACACCGGAGGCCCCTTTGTAATCCCGAATATTGTAAAGTGTGTTCTTGATATTCTCACCCGAAAGGCCTGAACTTTTAATGGCCTCAGCTAAAATATAAACGCAGTCATAAGCCGCTGCGGAATTGTAACTTCCGTCCTCGTTGAATCTGACCTTGAATTTTTTGGAAAAATTCCTGAATTCTTCCCCGGTGGGTTTGGTAGGCATAGTAAATATAACCCCATCTGCGGCAGATCTTGCTGTCCTCAAGATCGCTTTTTCACTGAAATTATCAGCCCCTAAGATTTGACCCGGCACTTTAAGTTCTTTGACTTGTCGTAGGAAAGTTGCAGATTCATCGGGATGGAGAGGTATATAGATAAAATCCGGGTTAAGATTCTTAATCTTGACCAGCTGTGTCCTGAAATCTTGGGTTCCTGGCGTGCATCCCTCCATTGCCAGAATCCTGCCCCCAAATCCAACGAAGTTTTTCTCAAAGGCTTTTTGGAGACCTGCCCCCCAATCATCATTTGTGTAAACAATGGCTCCGTTTCTAAAATCTCTTTGAAAAATGAATTTGGCTGCCACAATGGCTTGAAAGGCGTCTGAAGGGGATACACGAAAGACGTAATCGCCGGCATCTGTTATTTTAGCCCCAGAGGCCAATGGAGAGAGTAAAACGGTTTTGCCACGATTAGCAATATTTGCAATGGCTAAGGTGCCGGTAGTAGTAGTCTCGCCAATAACAGCTAAGACCTTGTTAATGTCTATTAGCTTTTTTAAGGCGCTAATAGCCTTGTTTGGGTCCATTTGCGAGTCCTCGAAGGTGACCTTTATCTTTCCCCCCTCTATGCCTCCAGCATCGTTGATTTCCTCAACTGCCAGCTCAACGCCTCTCATTTGTGAAACGCCATATGATGCAGCTGGACCTGTAAGCGGACCGATAAAACCAAGGTTTACGAGTTTGTCGTTAGATTCACTGCAGCCATAGCCAATTAGTATAGTACATGCGATCAAAACTATTATTGCCGATAGAATCCATTTGTTCCAACTTACTCTTTTCATAAAAAACTACTCCTTTCTCATAGCATACCGAGCATTTTCCACCCCTATGGTCGATACCCGCCTTGTGTGACAGTTGAATCTGTAAAAAGTGGCAAATCCAGATTGCTGAAGGCAGACTCATTAATGATGATGCCGAGATCCTTACAAGTTCGGATTGGATCATTAAGGAGTCTGCCCCTTAGCGCCTTATCTTTAATGGCAGATTTTATGAGTTCATTTATAGTCATTTCTATTACTCCTTTTTTTATATAGGTTTTTTCTTTATCTTACCAGTTTCTTTTCAAGCAACTATAGTGCCAATATCGAAGGAAACGCAACAAACTTAGCAATAACAAGAGGTTAATAAGAATAAACCATTAGACAACAGCTCAGATTCCAGGCATTTTGTTAGGCTATGTTCGCGTTAAGTGTGGAAAAAAATAATCAAATCTTTTGAACAGTTGATATGTATCACTTTGAGCAATATTTTACTATATTGATAACCTATTGAAAAAACAGAGACCTTTAGAAATTCCACACTTAACGCGAACATAGCCTTTTGTTATGGACGGCTAACTCATTTTGTTACAAATCCATAACAAAATCAAGAACCGCTTCATGCTACGGAGTCAATTCCTCTGGACGCCAAATAGTATCCGTAATATTTTGTATTTAAGCACAATAAATTTAACGTAAAGCGTAACATTTTAAAAAACTAAGTAAGGAATGGGTGACGAGCTGCATAATTGCGTTATTTCAGCATATCCCTCACCCCATTATAGTTGCCAACCAATTGAAATTCCATCTTTCACTGGTCGTGCACACAGGGCCAAGGCCCTGTCGAAGTATCCAACACTCAACATATTTCCTTTGGGGACAAATTATATAATCTTATACCAGCTCAATGCAGCCGAAAATATCCCGAAAATATCCTGAAAAAAATACTAAATCTGTATAATCTTTTGACCTGTGCAAACAGCCGGCACTGTCTGCTTCTTGATCCGCACGGCCTTTTTTACCTGTTTAAAATCATCAATTCATGTTTAAAAAAATTCTTGAAAGTATGAAACAGGATCAGTAACTTTGATTTGATTTTTGTCGAAAGGCCGTTTTGTCGTGGCAACGATTTGCGTAGCCCTTTTTGGGTTCAGGCGCTTGGCATAATAGAGAAGGGATTTCGATATGTTCTCATCTGAAAATTTAGCTTCGATCAACTCCTCCAATTCACCATCTTTTACAATGACAAAATCGACTTCACGTCCCTCTTTGTCACGGATATACCGCAGTTCATAGCGATAACCGTCCCTGTCTTCAAGAAAGTGTAATCGTTTAAGCAGAGATGTTGCTATAAGGTTTTCAAAACGAGCACCCTCATCCCCAAGGACATCGCCGTTATCAAAGAAATATACTTTGGGAGGCTTTAGCACCGCACGGGGCAAGGACTTCGTGTATGGGCGAACACTGAAAACAAGATACATCCTCTCTAAAACTTCAAGCCATAATTTGGCTGTTTTCGGAGAAATCTGTAAGTCATTTGCAATGTTTGATAACGTAATTAATCCCCCTACCCGATGACGCAATAAATCCAGATACATGCCAAGCAGTTGAATGTTGCGTATAGATTCCAGATCCCGAACATCTTCCCGAATGACTCTATCAAAACGCTCTCGCCGCCATCGCCGCGCCGAACGTTCATCTCCATCAAGAAACGGCTCGGGAAAACCTCCAACAGTCATGAGACGATGAAAAGCTTCTTTTGGGGAAATACCTTTGGGAATTTCGTCAAGAGTAAAGGGGTGTAAACGCCAATAATGATAACGTCCCATTAATGAGTCTCCGCCACGACGATAAACATCAAGACGAGCAGAACCCGTAACAAGGAATGAGTGCGTTTCATGCGATACATCATAAATTCCCTTAATCCATCTTTTCCACCTGGGGAATTTATGCAATTCATCAAACACAAGCAACGTATTGTCTGCACTCCATCTTTTCTGTAAAATATCCTGTCGATCCTCATCGAAATCCCAGTTGAGATAACGCCCCGCAGGGAAGGCCGCTGAAAGAACGGCTTTGGCCAGTGTGGTCTTGCCGACCTGGCGTGGACCTCCAATAAAAACCATCTTTTTTCTCAAATCTTCAAGAACAAACGGGGTAATATATCGCATAAGCCTATTTTAACCTGTACTACAAAATAGTCAAGGCTATTTTAGACTATGATAAAAATTAGCCGTTTTATGATGAAATTCACCTCAAATGCCCTTACTCTCACTTCAACTGAAAGCTTACAGGAACCCTGACCCACATTTCAATTTTTTTATTCCCTTTTATTGCGGGCTTAAATATCCAGTCCCTGACAGATGCCGAAGCGGCCCTGTCTAAAACTTTATAACCACTGGACTTTAAAACCCTTAACTCCCCTACCCTTCCATTGCGTTTCACCATAACCTCAAGAACTACTGTGCCCTGAAAACTTCTTCTTCTGGCAATTAATGGATATTCAGGCGAAGGATTTTTATCATATATGGGAATGGCTTTTTTCACAGAGTTAAATCCCTGACTGTCTAAGAAACTCTGGTTTGCCTCAGTGGAACTTCTATCCTTTAAAATCTCCCTTGCTGGTTCCTGAGCAAGATCATCTTTTTTTGAAATTACTGGAGGTTCTGTTTTCTTCTTTTTATCATCAATATTTACTGCATTAGATGATCGTATAACATGTTTTTTCTTTTCCGGTTTAGCTAAAAGCTTTTTTTTCTCTGCCTTTTTTTTATTTCTATCGACAGACACATGCTTGTTGGCAACCGGTTTAGATTCGGCTTTTTTCGGCTGCCTGGAAACCAATGTCATGGTCACAATGCAGGATTTCGGCTTTTCTGAAAATCCGCCTCTTGTCCGGTCAAACTCTATCCCCAGAAAAAGCCAATGTATTCCAACAGCTATTATTGCAGCAATCAGAATTCGTTTCACGGTTGCTGGTCTGCCTCCGCCTGAAGTGAAATCCGATTCAGACCCGCCATCCTTATCTGGTCTAAAATGCGGAATAATTTTTGATATGAAAGGGTTCGTTCAGCAAAAAGGAGAATGCCGGTATCCTTATCAATTTCAGCCCTTTTTTTTAAAAAACCGGCCAGGTTCTCAATGGAAATCAGCTTTTCATCAACATAAATCGTTCCGTCTGTTTTTACTGTCACGGATAGCGTTGATTTTTTTTCAATTTCCGCAGTGGAAGAAGCAGGCAGCAAGACCGGCAATCCGCGATGCACAGCCATTGAAAGCATTGCATATATAAAAAACACTAAAAGCAGGAAAACAATGTCAATCAAAGGAAGCATTTCAATACGTACACTTTTGTGTGTATTCATGTTGAGCTTCATGTATTATCCTCCTTTTGTGCTATGGAGGGCTGGATTAATTTCTCATATACTATTTCAAGGCTTGTAGCGTATTTTTCTATGTTAAGGGCGGCCTTTTCAATGCGAGAATTGAAGTAATTGTAAGGAAATACAGACAGAATCGCAATCCCAAGTCCGGTTGCCGTGGTTATAAGAGCCTGCGCTATTCCCGCAGTAACAGCCTGAGGATGTTCTATTCCGGCTGAGCCCAGCGCTTCGAATGACATTATAATACCGATAACTGTTCCGAAAATACCGAGTAGAGGCGCAACGGTAATCATGGTATCCAGCACGCCCATATATCGGCGCAACTTCCTGATCTCCTCTGCGGCAGCAGATTCCATGGCCTTGGTCATGGAAAATTCTCTGTGAACAATGCCGGTTAGAAGTATTTTGATAATAAAATCTTTTGACCCTTTTGTCTTAATTCTCACCGACTCCCAATCCCCTGTTCTGCATAACTCAAGAACCTCATCTATAAGATGCCGATTGCGATGCATATTTACACTTATCCAGAATAAAGCCCTTTCTATTATTACAGTAAGAACAAGAATCGAACAGGCCAAAAGCGGATACATGACAGGTCCGCCTTTAATGAATATTTCCAGCATTATTCCTCCAAGCAAATTCAGGGTTCAGGTGTCAGGGGTCAGGGGAAAACACAAAAACACTATATTTAATCTGATCCTCTAATCCCTCAATCCTCACGTATCGTTTCCGTGTTTTTTGCATAACAGAGCGTGGCAGCAGAAGTGATCAGCTCGCCGGGAGTGCCGGTATAACGGATCAATTGCACTCTTGCTTTGGTTTTTTTCATATAATCACAATTCCTTTGTCTGATTCTCACAGACTTCCCCATTTCTCATATCTCTATTTTATTCTGACGTAAAGACCATTCAACAAGCTGTTCAATGCCATCCTGAGCACACGCGGCATGTCTTTATCAGCAATAAAATCTTTTGTGGTTCCTATCTTTTTCCCGGCTATCTCCTCAGCCATATCACTACACCAGAGTTCAAAAAAGCCAAGATCGTTAACCAGCCCCTTTTCATAGTCATCACTTATGGCAAAAGAAGATTCAATAAAGCCGGCATAGCGAGGCTGAAGAAGTATCTCTTCAAAGGCCTTAATCAAATCGTACTTGCCGACGTTACATTCACATCCATCCACGGAAATCAATCCAAAGCCACTGATTTTTCTGTCTTTCAGGCGTTGAAAAACATTACGTCGAAAAACCATCCCGTTTTGTTTATACATCGCTTCCTGAACAGCTTCATATACGGCCCTTGCAATCAGTTCCCCCATCTTTGTGTGGCCGCCGGCATTGTTAATTTTACTTCCTTTACCCTCCACAACGATGATATTATCGGTTCCTGTTCCGGTAGCCTGGTGAATGAGGGGAGTGCGACTGCTTCTGATATCAAAATCCTGTAACGCTGCGGTTTTAGCCTCAGTAGCGCTGATGATGGCTCTTGTCATCGCACGCTGTGATAGCTTCATATTGGTTAAAAGAATGATATTTATGGTCCCAGGTTCATAAAACCTCCCTTCATCAACTGACATCCTGACCGCATTTGATTTGACTCCGGCAGTTACCAGGGCATATACCTTCATATCTTTAAACCGTTTTTGCTTTACCGCCAGGTTGTCCATATCCGCACCGGTAAAGATGAAACTGACTTTATCTTCCGATTTACCGATGACCTGATATACCCGCTCCCTTATTTTCTTCAATCCGAGTTTATGTCCAAGCGCCCAGCATGGAGGAGGAGAATAATGGTTTCCTACAGATATGATATGCTTGCGTTGTCCTTCGAGGGAGGAAACGACGGATAATGGTTCCTTGAATTCGACAATCAGGGTCTTGTTCACAAAATCATGGATTCTGCTGAATACGATACGTGCATCTTCTATGTAATCGAGGTCTAGATCAAAATGACGTGATTTAAATATATGATCTTTAAAGACCTGTAGTTCTTTCCTGGAAAACTCATTTTCATAAATCCTGGCGAAAAGCCATGGAACAAAATAACCGGCACGTGTGGATGCCCTGCATGTCAAATCGCATGGAAAATAGAATATCTTACCGTTTTTTACTGCCTCCACATCCTTCCAGCCGGGCTGGTCGAAAAACTTCCTGGCCGTTTCCCTGTCTCCACCACAGCCATATATAATCTGTGGGTTAAATCTAATCCATTCCTCTTTGGTTACAAGAACAATATTACCCTTTTTGTTAAGCTTTGGAGGAATACCGCCGGCGATTCTGATATATTCATTTTGAAAGGAATCATCACCGGGGATCATCACCGGGTCTCGCCCCATGAGGCGAATAACCCTTTTTCTCTTTGATTCCGGAATGCTTTCCACCTTCCCGGCAACAATTTGAAGCTCATTCCTTATATCTTTGATAAGCGTTTCCGCTTGCTTTTGCCTGTTAAAAATTTTGCCCAACAAATCGATATTTCGATAGATATCTGAAACAGACTTCGCATCAAGATTGATTAATTGACATTTTTCGTTTTCAAATTTCTTTATGATTTCTTTATGAAGACCGGATAAAAAAATCACATCAGGCTGTATCGCTTCAATAGCCTTAAGGGATGGTGAGAAGAAGCCCCCAACGACAGTTTTATGAACCGTCTCAGGCGGATAAGTGTCGTAATGGGTAACGGCCTTGACCGCATCTCCTGCCCCTATTCTGAAAATAATTTCGGTTATGCCGGGTACCAGGGAGACAACCCTCAATGGACTTTTTGTAATTGAGATATGGTTGCCCTGAACATCAGTAAACGCTATTGGATAGGAAAATACCGGAACTGCACTCCAGAGAATTGCAAAAAGAATAAAGGAGCATAAATAGTAGTAATGTTTGGCTTCTTTCATCTTACCCTCATCAGAAAGGCAGGGCAAGGGGAGATACTCCGCAGGAGCCTCCCCTTGCCATCATGTCATTTTAGAAATCATACCCCAGACCGAGGAAGAAGCTCCTTCCCGGCATGGGATAGCCCTGAACGTGCTCACAATTCTTGTCAAAAAGGTTTTGGATCTCGCCTCTCAAGGTGATCCCTCCATATTCTTTGAAATCAAAGATCCTTTTACTGACAGTCAAATTGGCAAACGTAAAGCGGCCTTGTGTTATCGTCGTGTAAGTACCGCCTTCGTAATCCGTAATATCCTGTTTCCCTGTGTAGTAAAGGTTCAGGTTGGCGGAAAAGCCGTCAAGATCAGAGACTGTGATACCGTATGATACATGAAGAGCCGATGTGTATTTAAGGTCTTCATTAGCTTCCTTATCCTTGTATTTTGTAAGATAGACAAAACTGACGTAAGGCTTGACCTGATAATCCCAGGAAAAGAGAGAGCCAATATCGTACGAAAGCTCGCCTTCCACACCTTCTATTTCAGCTTTTCCAAGGTTTTTCCATGAGGTATCACCACCCGCTGTCGTGTAAGTATCTATTTTATCCTTGAAATCGGTATGAAAATAGGTGAGGGAGGAATCTAAAGAAGCGTATGAGAAGTCTATACCCGCTTCATATGTCCCGCTTTTTTCCGGTTTCAAATTGGGGTTGCCCACATAATGTGTAGGCCAAAACCCCGAAGTAGTGAAATCCGCAGCCAACTGCTTTGCAGAAGGCATCTTGAATGCCTCCCCGTAGTTTGCCCTCAGCTTCAGCCAGTCTGTAAGTAGATAGGCCGCTCCAACCCGCGGAGAAATGTGATCATCACTCTCTTTCTTCCCGTCACCTTTCATATCCACTTCATATTCGTCATATCTTACGCCGCCGGTGATTATAAGCTTTTTGTCAAAAAGCCTGGTTTTGGCCATGAGAAAACCAGCAGGATTGTCATATTCGGATTTTTTCGGATCCCAGGTAGTTTCTATTTCATAGTTTACCCAGTCAAAACCGGCGGTAACAAGAAAATATTCCTGGTTGCAAGATACCTGTACCTGTGCCCCCTTCTGATCGGTTTTTTGTTCGTCTGGGATACCATCATCCCAACCGTTGGGATCGCTTGCCGTGGGATCAACCCACTTGTCCTGATCCTTACCGTCAAAGTATCTGGCCTGCCAGGTAAAGAGACCATCCGGAGTTCCGCCGTCATAAATAAAGTCGATTGCCCTGTTGCTTGAATTTTTATAATCGTCCAGATCGTTTTGGCTGAAATAGCCTGAATCACCTACATGATCGGCATCATAATAACTGTAAATGACGCCGATGCGATTTTCGGGTAAAAACTCATAACCAAGATTCAGGCTGCAGTTTTCCTTGCGATCATATCCGGTGTTGTAAAACTTCTCTCCACTGGCAGTATCGTAATCGTCTTTAGAATCACTGGTAAAACTGCCGGAAAAGTCAAACGATTTATACTTTCCTGAAGCCCCTGCGCTTCCTTCCTTATAGCCAAAACTTCCCAGTGTTCCCTCAACAAACACAGCGGGTTTATCCTTCCCCTGTTTGGTAATCACGTTTATGACTCCGCCCATGGCGGCAGATCCGTATTGAACGGATGCGGGGCCCCTTATTATTTCCACTCTTTCTATGTTTTTGGTGCTAATCTTGGCTGTGTTACCGGTACCGGCCCTCCGGCCGTTCACAAGAATCAGCACACGACCCTCAAGGTCGTTGCCGTGGGTTTCTGTCCTGAAGCCGCGGATACCGACTGAATTTAAGGCACCCGGGTATCTATGACTGTGCCCAATAGCCTTTTCAGTCAATAATTCTCCGAGATCACTGGCGGAAGAATTTTTGATCTCTTCCGCATTAATAATGGTTACATTGGTGGTAATCTCCTTTTTCTTTTCTTTTACCCTGCCTGCGGTTACCACCACCTCTTCCATTGTTGCAACATCCCCACCTTCCTGCGCAAAAATCGATACAGGTAAGGCAAAAAACATAAATACTAATAATACTGTCGCACAACTTAACAACTTCTTCATTTTTAATTTCTCCTTTCCCCTCGGTCAGAATTGTTATTGAATCCGTCAGATGGGTTCGCTCAAAAATAAATTTGCATTTTAGGGTGTCGAGTCACCCGCATGACAAGGCGCGAGGAGGGCGAATAGCTGGCCTATTTAACGGACGAGCAACGCAGTCATGCGGGATGAATCGGCTCAATAAAATGTGAAGTTATTTTTGAGCGAGCCCTAAGTCTCCTGGCTTGCGGCAATTCCTACTTCCCACGCCTTCCCAATCCCCATTCTGGAAATCAGTGGCATTTAAGTGGGTTTCGTTCCGCCAACAGTTGCGGGGCAGCGCCGGCATCTGACCGGCTTCCTTGATCTGACAGATTGCAAAAAAAATCCCCGGACCGATGAATCGATCTGGGGATTGCCTTTTTTATCCTCAAACGCTTGTTGATTAGCACCCTGTCCGCGAGGTTGCCAAACAATCTTTCAGGTATAGACTTTCAGATAATTAATTTCACAAGGCCAGAAGGAGGAAGGCGTATTAGTTATACGTCGACGACTGATAACACAGTGAAATTATTTATCTGAAAAGTCTATAGGTCTTCTGGCTTTCGGATCACACTACTTACCGCGCCTTCCCATCCAATTGGACAGTGACATTTTGCGGTTTTCGTCCCCGATCACAGCGACGGGCTCGCTCCCGATTTTCACGGGATTTCCTTTTATGCCTTAAAGGCACCTGAAATCAATTTTTAAAATTACACTTTTCCATGAATACGTCAATGAAAAAAAACAAGAATTGTTCTTCCAAACCTCTATCCTTCCCTTAAAAAAATTTCTTTGCGCTTACCTGAATTGATGCTTGAAGAGCTCAAGGTGTTGGCCAACAAACGTGACGTCCCATATCTATCGCTAATGAAAATGTTTTTGGCTGAGCGCATCGAACATGAGTTGAAATCAGCAAGCCGTTGACAAGGTATATTATAATCGCATCAACACGGACTAGGGCAAATAACCGGTTTGCGGTTCAAGTCAGATATTCACCCCGATCATTTTGCGCTTTCCTTCAACGGATTTATAGTGGTAAAACCAATGACTTCTGCAACCCTGCAAAGGTTGTCATCAACCACCACAAAAGACCAATCCTTTTCAGATATGAGACTAAAGGCACCGAGATGTAATGCATCCAGAGCTTTGAGACCGTATGTTCTTCCATATTTTTTAATAAAAAGTTCAGCTTGCTCAAGAACAGCATGCCCTAAAGGTTCGACATTGAACCCTGCAATTTGATTCTCAAAAGAATCGACTGCCGTGTTCAATTGCTCTTCATCCAGCTCTTTGTTACGAAATCTCCTGAAAACGGCGCTTATGAATTCCAGCCGTCCCAGCTCTGAAATCCATACCTCATTATTCTGTTCAAGGATCAAATCCGTAACAATATCTGTCCCTTCTTCTTCATGGAAAAACTTTACCAATGCTGAGGTATCAAAGAATAGATTCATATCCTGTCTTCTCTTTCCAGCATTATATCTTCAGATAGAGACCCTTTGCATTGTTTCAACGCCTCCCTCACCTTTATATAATCAACGGCGGTCGTTTTGCTTTTTTTGGCCTGATTCGTCCGCTTTAGCTCGGTTATCAGGTCATATACTTTCGCCAATGCCCGGGGCTTTAATTCATCCAGTTCTTTTATGGTCTGTTCTTTTAGATTAAGCATTAAAATACCTCCCTGGATATTTTCTATATAAGGATCGTTGGATATGACAAAAATCGTTAACTTGGATCATAGCCAAATATTTCTTCAAGCAAACGTACACAAAGATCAGGATTGATCCAGATGTCTTTTCTTTCACTGATTTGCTGAAAATAGAGACGCAATTGATCTTCGCTGATCAATTTCCTTGCATAAGCTTCAATCAAAATACCCAATGATCCCCGTACCTGTAAATTCTTCTGCCTGGCATAATTCCGACCACGCTCTTCATCCATGAGAAGTAGCTCCTTTTTTGATAAAGCCAGGGCAATTGATTCTTTTTCACCTCGGTCAAGATTTGCTGCTTTCAAATCCATAGGCATTTCGATTTCTCTTGCCGGTTTCCAGTTATTTTGTAAAAAAAATGAATCCAGTATTTGAGCGTCTGCAAAACTACGGCTGATTCCAGCGCTGACAGTCTCTCTGTAAACTGAAAGCGGGAAATCAACTCGACCATAGAGTTCTTTTAACAAGTGAAGTACATTCAGCTTTGAAAAAACCATAAGAGGACCGGCGTTTGAAACAACATTTAATGCCATTTAGAAAGTTCCTCTTTGACCGTTTGTTCGGAATATTCCGGATCTATATTATGATGACGCGCTTCCCGAATCAGATCCTGTTTGTTAAGTCCCATTTGTTCCGCAACATAACCCAGAGAACCCACGCCATCCCGATACAACTGAATTGCACGCTCTACCTTGTACTGGTAAATGCCCAGACGAAGAATCTGTTTTAGCGTCAACTCTTCTTCAGGCAATCCTTTTATCCAGGTGCGTGGTATTTTAACAGTAACTTCTTGTTCCATAATGCTGTTTCCTTTATTATTTATAATGCTTGATACATAATCTATTTAACATCCTTCACTTGCCAGTGGATTTCAGCTGGGCAGCAAGAGGCATTTGTCCCTGCAATAATGGGGATACCTTTCTCGTCTAAGACTACATGCTCATACTTTGTTTTTGCAGAAGTCAAGGGCATAACTGATACCTCACATGTTAAAAGAAACACCATGTGAAGAATAAACACCTGATACTTATGTTTTTTTGTTATATGACAATTACTTATTTTTCAGTTACTTGATCAAGATATTGAAGTAAAATATTTGCTCTTTGTGACAAAAAACTGTCATACTGATTCTTAGAATATATTTCTTTTTTGAGTGGCATCAAATTTGAATCTAATATTTTCGAGTAAGCATCTGAGAGAGCGTGATTTGATATTTTTTTATTCAATATCATGCGCACCATCCAGGGTCAAACCACAAATTTTCCCACCGGAGAGTGCTTTTTGAATTATTCTGTTCGATAGCGCTTGACTTTTATTTCATGCCGACTGATATTATTTATATGATTATTAAACACCCCCTCCAAAAATGAACCCTACCTTTTTATAAAAGCCACTTCTCAAAAAAAGAACAAACCTTCAACACCTGGCTGTATTAAAGATCGAAGTCTGTACTTTATACCTGCCGGAAAAACATTTTTTAAAAAAGATATCTGGGCGCAGCTTTATGAAATATATGCAATTCATCCGCATGATATAGATAATAAGAAAGAAATAACTGTTGAAGGGGGGGGTCTTGATTATTACAATTCTCGTACCGCTTTTAATTCGTATTCTTCAATCAATCCTTCATCGGCAAAGCTGAAGTAGTGGTTGTCTCCGATAATGATGTGATCGAAGAAGCTGATGCCGGTTGCCCTGGTCGCCATCATAAGGCTTTTTGTAAATGCTTTATCATCGTTACTGGGGATTACTGAGCCGGATGGGTGATTGTGGGCGACAATGATCGACGGGGCATTATATTTGATGGCAGTCTGGATAATATCGCGGATATATGGATTCGCCCGATCAACTGTACCATAGTCGATATCAATCATATCTGATACCGCATTCCGTCTGTCGAGAAGCAACAGCACAAACCGCTCTTTTTTCAGGTCTCTCATGAGGGGCATCAGGAAATTCGCAACATCAGATGATTTTTTAATCGAGCCCTCAAGTGCTTTTTCTTCGCTTAACATCCTTCGGCCCAGTTCAATGGCTGCTTTGATCTGAGCGACCTTTGCGTCTTTGAGGCCGGAAATTTCCTTAAATTCAGAAGCATCAACGCCGCTCATTAAACGAAGGGATTTGAATTTATGGAGTAATTCTCTGCCGATATCCACGGCGCTTCTTCCAGGTGTCCCTGTTCTGATTAAAATTGCGAGAAGCTCCGCATTGCTCAATGTCTGTTCGCCATACTTGAGCAATTTTTCCCGTGGCCGGTCATCTTCCGACCATTCACGGATGGGAAGGGGATATTTTGTTTTTTCTTTTTTTTTCATTTTTCCGTTAATTCACATTCCAATATATCAAGAAAGCAATGCTGATCACGGGTGATTTTTTCAGATTTCAAGATATTTATTCTTTTCTTGAATATGGGACCCGATACCACTAAGGTATGATATTCCCCACCTTCGCCGGAGATATCAACCCCTTTGATTTTCGAGATATCCCGGACAAAATCATCATCAATCCTGCGCCCCAGCCATTCCTGGCCCAATAAATCTTTTTTTGTTGCCACAATAACTGTTTCAAAGCCTGCTTCTATCAACTCTTCTATGAGGTTCTCCCTGATCTTCTCCCCCCACAAAGGCAAAACCGCCTCCATCCCTGATTCTTTGCTGACCCGCTCGACCCATTCCCTGTGCGCATCCAGATCAATGTCTCCAAAAATTCCTGCCTCAACTCCCCTGCCCTTCAAGCCGGACAGTGTCTTTTTGAATTCCGCTTCGTATGTTTCCCAGGAACTTCTGACCTGAACGATGGGAAGACTCATTGCTTCCGCCTGCATCCGCAGTACATCTGTCCTGATACCGTGAGATCGGGATATCCGACCGTCTTCAGCCACCATGTTTAAGAGATGGGTCACACGAAAATCTCCCATCACCCTGTAATACGAAAGAGCTGCATCTTTTCCTCCGCTCCAGGAAACAACTGTTTTTACTTTACTTCTTTCCATTCCAAAACATCTCCACATGTTTTACAGTGAAAGACATTGAGAGCCATGCCGGCACCGCAACATTCACATATTTTTTGTCCCTTTTCAGGAGCGGGAATTTCTCCAACCACATCCTTATAAATACGGTAATAATAGAAATGCTCTTTATTCCAGAATTTTATTGGAAACCTCCTCTTACCATCCTCAAACTCTTTGTCTGACACCTTTGATTCAATAACATTTCTCAGCTCCGTCATGCCGGACCCGTATTCCAAAGGCCTTTTTGTCTGCCATAATATTTCTTGCGGCAACACGCCTTCAAAAGTCTTTCTCAGTATCCACTTTCCCCAGGTTTTCCCGTTTTCTTTTCTGATCTTAAAATCGACATCAATACCTTGACTGAAATCCATAAATTCTTTATCCAGAAAAGGCTGTTTTATGTCGATCCCCAGGTTTTCCCCTATTCCATTGGAACTGAATCGCATTGTGCGATACATTAGAACCAGGTATCTTTTTAAATCCTTTTCCTCCAGCATGAAATTGTAGCCTAAAAAAATTTCATCACTTCCATCGCCTGTCATCATGCTGCACAGGCCTGTGTTTTTCGCATACTTCAAACCAAGATAAGCCGTTACGTCGTTTGGAATCGCAGGATCAAAACTCCTGAGTATCTTTATGACTTCCGGAATAGCAGCAATGGCCTCATCAATTTTCACTGTCCTGTGGTAATGGTCCAGCTTGAGATACTTCGCTACCTTTTCGGAATAATATCGATCCTCTCCGTATGACTCAAGTCCGATTGAAATGGCCCTGCAATTTGTTGAATATGCAGCCACGAGTGCGGAATCCAGCC
>JAJSZW010000051.1 GCA_030262895.1 Deltaproteobacteria bacterium
TATAATTTATATGTCGAACTGAAGGTCGAAGGCTAAAATCCTTCAGGTACTATTTATCTATAAATATAGAGGAGGGAATAATGCCAATTGCAACAATTAATATAATACCAATAGGCACAGCTACCCCAAGTGTCGGCGACTTTGTTGCCGATTGCGTAAAAGTTTTAAAAGATGCAGGGGCGAACTTTGAGATGAATGCCATGGGAACTGTCATTGATGGCGATTTGGATGATATCTTAATGCTGGTCAAGAAGATGCACTCGGTTCCCTTTGAAAAAGGCGTTCAGAGGGTAGTTACTACTGTTTCAATTGATGACCGCCGCGACAAAAAAGTTACATCCTCAGAGAAACTGGAATCACTTATGAAGAGGTTGTAGGACAGGTTAATAATAGGTGGAAGGTAGAAGGCTGAAGGTGGAAGGTAGAAGGTGGAAGGGAGCTTCAGTCTTCAGCCTATCCACCTAATTATTTCCGTAACCGTTCACGGTTGTCGGTTCACGGTTCATGGTTTTTTGCCTGGTTCTCATGCTTCTGCGTGGGAACCCATTGAAGCCCGCAGTTTATGTTCATCCCAAATTATTGAAGAAATTAAACCAGCTTTATGCCTGTTTTTAAAATTTCTTTCACCAATGGATTCTGTAAATTAAAATCATCAGGCGAAAAAGGAATGACTTCTATTTCACTACTTATAGACAGCGTAATCTTTCTTATCTTGTCCTTGTCATCGATTCGATTGCCCCCGAATATATCAGAAACTAAAGCAATATCTATATCGCTCCATTCCTGATAATTCCCTCTTGCATAACTACCAAAAAGTATCGCTTTTTTAATTGGAATATCATTGCGGTTTAACGCTTTAAGATAGTTGTCTATAGTGTTCTTTATTTTAGCAGGGAGCTGAGCCATTTGTAACATTCCTTTATTTTACCCAAATATTCGTTCGTATATTCTGCGTTGCATCGTTTATAAAATTCCAACTTATAGTCAGGGTAACGCGTCTGAATATTAAAATCATTTATTTTGTCTAAGAGGAATTTCTGCTCGTCATCTATTTCTATTTTAGATAATTCTGCCAATCTTACAAGGTTATGGATTTTTGGGGGCATATTGTTATTGTTTCTATCGACAAATATCGCTTTTAATATTTTTTCTAATGCTAAATGCCCCACAAATAAACACCAATCATATCTTCCTGAATCAAATATGTCTTCGGCAGATTCAAGATCGTGTTGAGCGCTTTCACGCCAATAATTGATTTGTTCTTCTTTTGTCATATTTTTAGTCTCACATCGTTTTAAATGCAGAATTTACTTCATTTGTCTTTCAATTCCAATACGTTCTGATGTTGGATTGTTATTGCGCCGCGCTTCACCAGCTAGGCGGATATAGTCGCGGACTTTGGATATGTGTTAAATTTCAATAAACGATATCAGTAACCGTTCACGAGGTCAACTGATCCCAGAAATTTCCTTTCATGACGTAACTTCTCCATAAGGGCAAATGACATGATACAAGACTCGCCCTTTTTTTCCCATTCTAACTTTTTCATCCTTTGTACTATCCTGAAACTATGTAAAAAATGTAATAGAATTTATGTAACTGAAGTTTCACCGTTTTTTACGAAAGTTTAAAGATCATACAATTATTTATCTAAAAAATCACCAATTGGCGTGAAAATTGAATTTCAATTTCTATGCCACTATTCATTGTTATTTCACAAAGTTATATCATTTTACCGCTTGCAACTCACACCTTTTTGTGGTATACATTATAGCAGGTAACCTGCTGAAATTAACCCCAAAAGGAGTGAAATCTCATGTTTATTTTACACGATATTCTCAAACCACTTCAAAATGAATTTTCATCCAGTAAACTTGGGAACGTGGACGAATTAACTTCCACAAGTAGGCGCACAGATTTGGGTCGAATTTGTTTGATCTCAGATCACAAAAGTTGAAGGAATAGCGAGCTATTTCAATATTTTTGGGATTTGAGATCGGACAAAGGCGGCCTGAAGCTGTGATGCATAGTAGGGGAAGTTAATTCGTCCACGTTCCTTGGCAACCAACGCAGTAGGTGGTTCGTCTATGCTCTGCTTTCATTCATTATCCCTTTTACCAGTTCTATCTCATCGAACATTTTTCGCTGTATGCATGCTTTTCATTGACACGCTGCTACGCATGGTTGCATGATAATTATGCTTTGATTTCGGTGAAACTTCAGTTATATAATCATATGATATCCATTCAATTATGGTATAACAGCTTAATTTTGTATGATTTTTGCATATTTCACACAACAGTTTACGAACAGGAAATGGAAAAATATGGGTAAAATACCAGAAATCTCTTATAGCAGAAAGGGATTGCTATGGGTAATAACATAAATAAAGGATCTTTAAGCGCTGTAAGGATTGATCATGTTGGAGTGGTTTGTAAAAAGGAAATCATTCAAAAATAAGGTGAAAAAACCGGGCCTCTCTTCAACGAGACTTTGCTCATTATGGTGAAATATGGAATGGCCCTATGAATATACTCCTTATATCTGGCCCATGCTGATATCTGGTTTGTTCATATTCGTTCTGGGAATTTACTGCATTAGACACCGCACTGCGCCCGGAGCAGTTCCCTTTATTATTCTAATGGCATTTGCAATACTATGGTTATCAGCCAATGCCTTGGGGTTGGCCGGCACTGATGATGCCACAAGGATCTTCTGGCTAAAATTCGAGGTAGCCTTTATTCTCCCGATGGTCAGTGCCGCGCTGTGCTTTGCCCTTGAGTATGCCGGGTTGGGCAGATGGCTGACCTGGCAGACACTTGCCGTGCTGGTCATTGTCCCGCTGGCATTCGTGCTGTTGATTTTGACCAATGAGATGCACCATCTCGTTTGGACGCAGACCTGGATCGACGGTTCGATTCATATCGAGAGGGGACCAGCACAGTGGATTGCTATCGTCTGCGGCTTTTCCTTGAGCCTTGTGCACCTGGCAGTAATAGCCTGGCTCTTTGTGCACTTTCCGAGGCACCGCTGGATCGCCGTGGGGCTTTTCATCTCGCCGTTGATCATGAGAGCTGCCGCTTTACTTAATGTATCGCATCAGAACCCCATCGAGCCGCTCAACCCAATGGCCATGGTCTTGATTTTTGCTCTGTTGCCTTATGCCTTAGCCTTTTTTCGCCTCCGCATGTTTGAGGTGGTGCCGGTCGCACGCAATACGGTCATAGACCGGATGACCGAGGGGATGATGGTGCTGGATGCCGAAAAACGTATTGCGGACGTTAACGAAGCGGTCAGGATACTTCTCGGTATCGAGGGTGCAAAGATTATCGGCGGCTGTGTCGAAGATGTCTTGCAAGCATTTCCCGATATTTTGGCTATGATTGACAATCCAGACGCAGCTCAAAGGGAAATGCCCATCGGGAGCATCCGTGGCCGCTGGTATCATGCCTCGATTTCATCCCTTTTTGACCGGCGCGGTTTTCGCCTTGGATACCTGATCTGGTTTTACGACATTACCGATCAGAGAGGTGCCCAGGCGCAAATCCTGGATCAGCAGCGGACCCTTGCCATGCTGAAAGAGCGGGAACTGCTGGCGCGTGATCTACATGATGGTATCGGTCAAATGATTGCGGCGGCGCACCTGCAGGCCAAATCAGCGAGTGAACTTCTGGCAAAAGGGGAGACGGTCCAGGTCGAGTCTTGCCTGCGGCGCCTTGCCGATATTACTCAGGAGGCTAAGGAATCCGTCCACGAATACCTGCTTGGAGTTAAGATCGGTTCACAGGGAGAGCAGGGTCTTTTATCGACGCTTCGCCACTACCTCAAGCACTACAGCCAAAATTATGGAATCCGCACGGAGCTGGTGGTTTCCCCTGAACTGAAATCCAAACGGATCGATGGTATCGTCGAGATTCAGCTCCAGCCGATTATCCTGGAGGCGCTCACCAATGTAAGAAAGCATGCAGAAGCCAGTTCAGCGCGGGTGAACGTTGCCCCTTGTGACGGACAGGTTCGCATTACCATTGAAGATGACGGCCGGGGTTTTGATCCAAAAGGGATAAGCGCGTACGAGGGTTTTGGTTTGCGGTCGATGCGAGGACGTGCGGAGGCGGCAGAGGGTCTCTTCGAGGTGAACTCGGCGACCGGGAAAGGCACCCGGGTGACTGTTTGCGTGCCATTGCGAAAGGAGGAACCATGAAGGTCTTGCTGGTAGATGACCACCCTCTTTTTCTGGACGGGCTGAAAACCCTGCTGACCACCCGCGGCATCGACGTGGTCGGAACGGCCAGCGATGGACTGGAAGCACTGGAAAAGGCCCGTGCGTTGCTGCCGGACGTCATCCTCATGGATATCCAGATGCCACGGCTCAATGGCTTGGCGGCCACCCGCCTGATCAAGACAAAACAGCCCAAGGTCAAAATCGTGATGCTCACCATGTCAGAAAACGACGAGCACCTGTTCGAGGCGATCAAGAGCGGGGCATGCGGCTACCTGCTCAAGGCCGAAGAAACCGACAAGTTCTTTGAACTGCTCTCGGGATTGATGCGGGGTGAGGCCCCTCTCTCTCCAGGTCTTGCCAACCGGGTCCTGAAAGAATTTGCCCACCAAGGTGGGATTAGTGGATCGGTAGAACGGGCGGTGGAGAAAGTGGAGGGTTTAACGCCGCGCCAAGTTGAGGTTCTGACCTTGGTTTCTCAGGGTCTGGCCTATAAAGAGGTTGGGGCAAAGTTATTCTTGTCAGAGCGCACCATCAAATACCACATGGGTGAGATCATCGAGCGGCTTCACCTGGAAAATCGCCGACAGGTCATCGAGTATGCCAGGCGCATGAATCTGGACAAGAAGTAACAGACCGGCCATAAGGAACGGGGACGAAACAACTTCCCCAACTATGCATCACAGCTTCAGGCCACCTTTGCCCGATCTCAAATCACAAAAATATCAAAATAGCCCGCTATTCCATCAACTTTTGTGATTTGAGATCGAACAAATTTGACCCAAATCTATGCGCCTACTTGGGGAAGTTATTTCGTCCCCGTTCCTAATCATAAAAAATAGTGAAAACAATAAGTTGAATTTTGCCTCGTTCATCCAGCACCTTCTTTTAATCTCAACTCCTCTAAAAAGTACAGTCAGAAGTACAGTTCGAGACTGTACTTTTTTTTCTTCAAAACTGTACCAAAACTGTACCTTCGGTACATTGTAATCACAAAAAATACCTGATATTCTAAGCATGTAACCTTTTAATCGATTATTGGGGGCAAACATATGAAAAAGCAGGTACTGAAATATATTTTCCCAGAATTTAAGGATTTTCCCGCAGGGAACCAGATACTTGGTTGATGATATAATAAAAGACGCAATGGAGGAGGTATCGTTATGAGGAAAATTACTCGCAGAGAATTCATCAGCACTACGGCCAAGGTTCTTGCTGCAGCCCCGTTCGCAGGAACTATTGGAACGCTTTCCCCCTGTTTTGCCAGCAGTTGCCCGAACTTCCTGCTCATTATGGTTGATCAGATGCAGACGCCGCCGGAGGGTTATTCAGCCGATGAGGGTGCGGCTCAAGGATTGAAGGAGATCCTCGGGTTCCGACCGCTTTCACCTGATAATCAATATACCCAGTATTTCCCAGGACTCTTGCGGCTGCGACAGAATTCCGTCGTCATGAGAAAGCACTACACCGCCTCTGCCGCCTGCGTACCGAGTAGGACCTGCATCATGACCGGCCAATACTCAAGCGTGACCGGATCTGACCAGACGGACGGGATGTTCAAGACCGCTAGCGACTTACCGTGGCTTGACCCCGATGGGGCTCCGACCATAGGCGACTGGTTCCGTGCCATTGGTTATAAGACCCATTACTTCGGGAAATGGCACGTGTCTGAAGTTGAGGATGGCGGCGACTACCTCGAGCCCTTCGGGTTTTCAGACTGGGAGAAGTCATATCCCGAGCCTCACGGCGGAGGTGCCACTAATATCGGAGTTAACCGCGATATCCAGTTCGCCGACCTCGTCGTTGAGTTTCTGAATGAAAGGGGATCGGACGCCTCCAAGGTTCCCTGGTTTGCCGTGGGCTCGCTGCTAGATCCCCATGACTGCTGCAGCTGGCCGATACCCTGGCAGATGCCGGAAGGCTATGATACCGTTGTCAAGTGGAAAGATTATCCTCCTCCACCACCAATTCCCAGTAAGGGAGAGGATGCCCAATTCGATCATACCGATCTCGACGGTAATCCTCAACCGATACCGCTGAACCCGGGAGGATTCCCCCAGGAGAACAGCAGCCTGCCGCCAACGTACGCCGAGACTCTCGACACCAAACCGCGCTGCCAGAAAGAATGCGGCCTCAAATGGGAGCTCGGGATGAAGGCACTCCTCAATCCCTTCTTGAAAGAAACTGGTAAGTCGTCAGCTTTCCCGTTTAAGCTTCAGGAAGACCCCGAAGCGTGGTACCGGGCCTACAACCAGTTCTATTTCTACTCCATGTACCTCGCAGACCGGCAGATCTGCAAGATGCTCAATGCCCTTGATGAAAATGGCCTTGCGGACAATACCATCGTCGTGTTTCTGTCCGACCACGGAGAGATGACGGGCGCGCACGGCGGCATGATCCAGAAGTGGCACACTGCCTATGAGGAGGCCGTCAGGGTTCCCATGGTCATATCTTCCCCTCTGGTGAACAAAGATAGAGAGCAAATGAGGGAAATCTCTCAGCCCACGAGCTCGATTGATTTTGCACCTACCATGCTGGGCCTCGCAGGATTAAGTACAAAGCTGGCGCGGAGCATCATGAAAGCCTTCTATGGAAGGAAGAACGTGAAGCCTTTTGCGGGAGCGGACCTTTCTTCTCATGTAAAAGGAGAGCGCAAAGGGCCCATTATCGGCCCAGATGGCAAACGGAATGGCGTCTTCTTCATGACCAACGATATGATCACTGAGCTTGCTGAGCTTGCCAGTGAAAATAAACAAGCTCAATACGAATTATTTCTTGACTACATCAAAGAAATGAAAGAAATACCCGGTTATGAATACCTTGAAGAAGGGACGGTTGTGCAGCCCAACAACGTGAGAGCCTTCTGCACGGGAGACTGGAAAATTGTCCACTACGTTGATCCCAACGGTCTTGAATCGGATGAATGGGAGCTGTATTGTCTGAAGACGGATCCAGCCGAAACGACAAATCTTGTGGACTACAGTACGGGCCAACTGCTCGAGGGCGTGACCGTGGAAGGCTACACCGAGGGCCGGCTGATTGCGAAATACAAGGTGTTGAAAAAAGAGCTTGCCAAACAGGAAGCTGCTATTATCGGCTGATCCAGCCGATCGCTCCTGAATAGATCATTTATGGACTAACCCATTCATCCTCGGTATTCATATTCGGGGACGAATGGCTGTGTGCATGGGAGAGGAAGCGTCATCCGGCACAGTCCAGGCTGGCGGTAAGTCAGCGAGGTTCGAGACGCGGTCGTGATTCGATCCAGCGGGAAGGTGCATTTGCCATATGGCTGGCAGAAAGAAAGCCAATCGAAAAGACTTCACGACCGAAAGGATCGCGCAGGAGGGCTTTCACCTCATGGCAAAGCCCGCCGGGCCGAGCTGCAATCTCCGCTGCGAGTACTGCTTTTATCGCGAGAAAAAGGCATTCTTCCCTGAACGCCATTCATTGCTCATGTCCGATGAAGTCCTCGAGGCCTACATCAGGGAATACATCCAGTCACAGCCCGGGCCGTCCATGGTATTCGACTGGCAGGGGGGAGAACCTTCCCTGCGGGGAATAGGATTCTTCCAGCGAGCGCTCGACCTTCAAAAAAAATACGGCATGGGCAAAGAGATTTCAAATACGCTCCAAACAAATGGAACGCTACTCGATGAGGCCTGGTGCCTTTTTCTCTCAAGAAACAAATTCCTGGTGGGTTTGAGCATGGACGGTCCCGAGTCTGTTCACGACATCTACCGCGTGGACAATAACAGAAAGCCTACCTGCGTCAAGGTCCTCGAGGTATTCAAACTGATGAGAAGGCACGGTGTGGAGGTAAACATTCTCGCCACCGTGAACCGTGAAAGCTCCAGACATCCCCTTGATGTGTACCATTTTTTCAAGGATCACGGCGTACAGTATATCCAGTTCATTCCCGTCATTGAAAGGCTGCCCGAATCCAAAGCGGAAAAACTGAGGATCCCGCTTGCCCCGCCGCCATCCCTCACCCGTGAAGAGAAGTGGACGACCGTGACGCCCTGGAGCGTCGAACCGGAAGCCTATGGCGAATTCCTCATTCGGATCTATAAGGAATGGATAAGGAATGACGTCGGCAAAATCTTTGTGATGAATTTCGAATGGAGCTTGGGATCATGGGCGGGTGCTGGACCGGGAGTATGCTATGTCTCTCCCCGCTGCGGTATGAATCTCATATTGGAATACAACGGCGATATCTATTCCTGCGACCATTTCATGTATCCTGCCTACCGACTTGGGAACATACTCGACGGCGGATTAAGGAAAATGATCCATTCCAGGCAGCAGGCTGAATTCGGTGCAATGAAAGAAACCGCCCTCCCCGGTTACTGCCGTGGCTGCGACGTGCTTTTTGCCTGCCGCGGCGGGTGCCCGAAACACCGCTTCACCCTATCTCCTCAAGGAGAACCCGGACTGAACTACCTCTGCGTGGGGTTGAAGAATTTCTACCACCATATCAACCATTCCATGAATCAGATGGTGGAGTTCATCCGCAGGGGCATAACCGTCCAGAAGATCATGGAGGAGGATAGCGCTGACGCTTCACTTCGTGCAAAATCTTCGTCTGACGCCAAGATTGCGGAAAATGGCCATTTTCGGACAGGCACTAACTATAAATTGAAAGGAGAAACTCATGAGCACTTCTGACAAAAAAACGATGTCCAAAGGATTAACGCGACGAGACGCATTGAAGCTTTCAGGGTTGGCACTGGGCGGGTTAGCCTTCACAGGAAGCGCAGGTAAGGCTATTGCGGCCACGAGCAAGTATGGCGGTGGCAATCCCAACGCTCTCTTAGACAGCTTCTACCCGACGCACAATGACACGCAGCGGTATACCTACTTCGAGCAACTGAAGCCGATCATCCCCTGTGGGAAGGATATGGAAGGGAATCTAACGGGCACGAAGCTCGAGCCCGATGAAATGCGAATCACGTTCATGGGGTCAGTGATCCCTTTGTTACGCCGGGCACAGGCGGAGATGAGCATTTTCGTCGAGGTGGGGTGGGACAAAGACAAACAGCAACCGCTGGACCAGTTCATTTTCGACTTCGGCTGCGGGGTATCTGCCAATTATCAAGCCTGCGGGGTTGGGTTAGGAAGGATGGACAAAATCTTCATTAACCACCTGCATGCCGACCACATCAGCGACCTGATCCATGCCTACGGTTTCGGACCCTCAAGCAACCGCTATTCACCCCTCTTCGTCTGGGGAAACAAGCCGTCGGGCGTGCCGAACCCCGGGAAAACTCCTCCTGTTACAAATCCAAACAATTACCCGAATACTCCTGACTATTATGACGATGGAGTTCAGGCGTTTTGTACACACCTTCGGGAAGCATTGCGGTGGCACACGGAGAGCCAAGCCTTCCTAAGCTCCGCTTATGAGAGCTATCCCTCCCTTGCCGAAATCGCGGATAATTGGGGATTGCCGTACGTTCCCGCGCCCGCCGGGGACGATCCTCGCAACGACAGCTATGCCCTGATCCCCATCGGGCTGGACTGGTGGAAGACCGGGCTGGATGACGAGGGGAAACCTACCGGCGACAATATCGCCTACAACAATGCAACCACCGGGTCGAAGGTCCTCCACTACCCGGTGATCCATTGCCGAAAAGGCTCCATGGGCTACAAGCTCGAGTGGACTCCCCCGGGGGCGCAAAAACCCCTGACCATGATCTACTCGAGTGACACCAAGCCCGAGTGGAACTCTATTTACCACGCCATCAACAAGGATGAAGACGGCAACGCCCGGGGCGTGGACGTATTCATTCACGAGATGGTTCCTGCGGCGGAAGTGCACGCCATGAAGTCTCAGGGCCTAACGGAACCGGGCAGTGGCGAATGGTGGGACCAAACAGTCCAGGGCTTTATCGATGTGCATAACAGCTCCCACACGCCCCAGGGGGCCTTTGGGTACATGCTCAGCCAGATCGATCCCCGTCCGCGGCTCCCGGTGGTCACGCATTTCCCGGTAGCCGATGACACGGTGGCCTGTGCGCTGAAGAGCATCCAGGCGCATTGCCCGGACATCAAGAAGTTGGGTGACCAGCTCGTTTGGTCGTTCGACCTGATGGTGCTTCGGGTATTCCCGGACAGGATCGAGCAGCGAAGAGCCGAGGTCAACGATTTCTCGTTCAACCCGCCCGTGCCATTGTCCGATAAGAAGAAGTACGCACCCAAGTATCACACCGAGGACGGAAAGTCGGATCCGTTCTTCCAGATCGACAGGGAGGCTGAGATCCCGTCAACAGAAGAGGGCGGCGAGGAAACCTACCGCAAAGACGGGTATTGATGCGATCAAAAACCTAGCCCTGTCAGCATGAATCCATCGAGGACAGGGCAAGGACTTTCTGTGGAGCAATGCGCTGCTTGATGCAGTAGCATAGCGAAGGAGAGCGCGGTTTGACCGCTGTCGACGTGCCCTGGCTCGCTGAACGGTTTTGAACTGTCGCGCGGCTTTCACGCGCTCATCTCCCTTTATATGAATATTCATCTTGCGCATCGATTTTAATACACCCCAACCACCGATACTCCTTAATAGTCCTCCTCCGGTCATCTCCGGATTTCGTCCCCGGCCGATGCCTTTCTCCACAAAGTCCCTGTACTTTTTTCGTGCCGCATATTGGCTTTTACCAAAGAGTTGCAACACCGAATCGGTATCTTGCCAAGGATTTTTGCGTTTTCCCATAATAATGCTGTGACCGGTGTAGGTATACCTATCAAGCGACTTTAAATCTTTTACAATCCCGGCCCGAATCGGATTTAAATGGATATAGCGCACCAGTTCCAGAAGGTAAGTGTTTTCCTGACACAATTTATTATTTTAAAGCAGTATTTTTAGATACGAACTGACTTTAATAAGAGGGGAAAAGTCAGAGGGGATACAAGGGGGGATTTAATCCCCCCTTGTTCGCTACAAAAATGATTTTTTGAAAATTTGAGAAGCAGAAATGGCCTATTACGAGCACCTTCCGATTTATAAAAAAGCCATGGAAACGGCGGTCTATTTTGAAACAATAGTAAGAAACTTCAGCCGGTACAACAAATACAATCTTGGCGCTGAGATGAGAACAAAAAGCAGGGATATTGTAAAGCTCATCATCAAGGCCAATTCCAGCAGAAACAAGCTGCCTCTGCTTAAGGGCTGCCCATAGGCAACCTGACAAGCCAATTTCTAATTTAATCTCTCCCTAATTTCTACTTTCCAATTTCAAGTTTCAAGCCGTGAACGGCTACCTTATTTCCTTGGATGAAATTTTGCGTGAATTTTTTTAAGATGCTCACGGGCTACGTGAGTATAAATTTGTGTTGTGGAAATATCAACGTGGCCCAGCATGATCTGAACCGATCTCAAGTCGGCACCGCCTTCAAGCAGGTGGCTTGCAAAAGAGTGCCTTAAACTGTGTGGTTTGATTTTTCTGATGATTCCTGCCTTTTGTCCATATTTTCTGAGCAGTTTCCAGAAACCTTGACGTGTCATGGGTTTTCCTGCCCTTGCGACAAAGAGATAGGGACTTGCCACGTTTTTTAAAAGCTTTGCCCTGAAAGTCTTTATGTAAAAGTCGATTTTTTCTTTTGCATAAAGACCTATAGGAACTACCCTTTCCTTTGAGCCTTTTCCGAAAACTCTTACAAAACAGGCTTCCAGATTAACATCCTGAACTTTTAAATTAACAAGTTCCGATACTCTCAGGCCGGCAGCATAAAGAAGCTCTATCATTGCTGCATCTCTTGCTCCTATCGGCTTGTTTATATCGGGAGTATTTAACACACGTTCAACTTCTTTAAATGATAAAACATCGGGAAGTTTGAGGCCGCTTTTGGGAAGGTCAATAATTCTTGTCGGATCATTTTTTATTACTTTTTCTTCTACAAGGAATCTGTAAAATCCTCTGATCGTTACAAGATGCCTTGCTCTTGATCTTGCCCCAAGTCCTGCAATCCTTAGTGAGATTAAGTGCTTTAATATAGCAGCAGTGTCAGCGTCAGAAATAGTCTTTATTCTTTTAGCCTTCAGAAAATTGAGATATCTTGTCAAATCACTGCTGTATGATTCCAAAGTTTTTTTTGAAAGTCCTTTTTCAACGAGGAGATAATTCAGATATTGATCAACAAGGACGTCTAATGATGGCATAGAGATACGGTTCACGGTTTACAGTTGTCGGTTCACGGTTCACGGTTCACGGTTCAAGGTTTTCTCGTTCCCATGCTCCAGCATTTCTTTCTCGTTACCATGCTTCAGCGTGGGAATGCATACCAAGTGTATTTTGATAATTCAGTGTAATTCCGTGAAAATCAGTGGTGAACTATTACCTTCTATTTTATATAATTAATCTCAGCGATGAGAATAAAACCGGAACATTAAATAATCAACAGGAAATCATCAATAAAAAAAGCATGTAGGTTGGGTTGAGCTTGCGAAACCCAACAAAAATCTGTAAACATGACACAAGGAGAAGGCAGAAAAGGACGGCATACCCGTTTTTATCATCGGCACAAACAGAGATGTAGGGCATGTTTTCCGAACGGGCCGAAATAAGCTTGCCTTTTAGCTTATTATATGGCATGCTAATACAAAAAACTACGCTACATTTTGCAAGAGATTAGGAACGGAGGTAAAATTATGGCTTATGTAAAAAAACAATTCTCTTTGAGTTTAGAGCAAAACGAATTCATTGATTCCATGGTTAGAAAGAAATCATTTAAAGACAAAAGCGATGTTGTGAGATATGGAATCAGACTTGTTAAGCAACAATTTCAGGACATGGAACTCCGGGAAATGGCCAAAGATTATTCTAATGATCATGATTTTGTTCAAATCGGGAAAAGGGGGGTTAAATTACAAGACCTATGAATCGTTTTGAGATATGGATTGCAGACAGCTCAAAGGCAAACAGGCCCTATATTATTGTTTCCCCTGATGCGGTAAATCAAGTGGCCGCATATCCTTTTGTTACTGTGATTCCTTTGCAGGATCGGAAACAGAGAAAAAAATATCCAACAGATGTATGGATAAGTCCGTCCGGAGCTAATTGTCTTAAAAAGGAATCCATAGCATTTTGCCAGTTGATTTATACCATTGAAAAGACCTTTTTGAATTTTCGAATCGGTATGCTTGAAAGTGCCTATCAGGAGAAAATAACAGCAGCCTTCAGGAGGTTTCTGGTTTTGTGAACAAAGATGAAGTGTGCAGGTTGGGTTGAGCGAAACGAAACCCAACTCAACATAAACCTAAAACCAGAACATTAAATAATCAACAAAAGGCTTTCGTGATTATTTTTATTGGTGGAGGATAAAACATGCGTGTAACATCAAAAGGCCAGGTTACAATTCCAATTGAGATCAGGGAAAAAGCAGGTATCCTGCCGAATATGGATGTGGAATTTGAGATTATAAAGGATAAGGTGTTCTTGAAAAAGGCAAAAAAACAACCAGGGCGGGGCAAGGAGCTTATTTCGTCCCAGTTCCTTATGTAAAGTGGGGATAAGAAAATGAGAAATATCCATGCAGTTATAGATTTACCGGAAGAGCTATACCTTTCCCTTTCTGCCTCCGGGTTGACTAAGGAAAAAATAGCTGGGGAATCAAGAAAACTTCTTGCACTGAAATATTTTAAGGAAAAAGTTCTTTCATTGGGAAGGGCGTCTGAGCTCTCGGGTCTTTCTAAGTGGGATTTTATAGAGTATCTTAGCGATAATGGTGTTCCGGTTGTTGATTATGATCAGGATGAAATGAAACGGGAGTTTGAAACTGCCGATAACCTTTCCGAAAGGCTCAAAAAGTGATTGTTGTCAGTGATTCCACAATCCTGATCGGGCTTGTAAAAATAGGGAAATTAGACCTACTCAAAGAAATCTTTTCCAAGGTGTTTATTCCTGAAGAGGTCTTTAAGGAAGTAGTGGAAAGGGGTAAAGGAAAACCCGGGTCTAATATCATAAAGGAAGCCGTCTGGATCGAGGCAAAGCCGGTTAAGGATAAAATACAGACAGCTTTTCTGCAGGGGAGTCTTGAAAAGGGTGAGGCTGAAGTTCTGGTTTTGGCCAGAGAACTAAAGGCTGATCTGATATTACTGGATGAGGAAAAGGCCAGAAAGAGCGCCGTCATCGCTGGTTTTGAAATAATGGGATTGCTCGGCCTGTTTATTTTGGCCAAAAATCTCGGCCTGATTCATAAAGTCCGGCCCCTCGTTGATGAACTCTTGAGAAAGAAATTCAGAATCAGTGATAAAATAATTGAGAAAACATTAAAAAAGGCGGGTGAAGCGTAAAAGGGGAAATGCTGCGCAATAACATGCCTGCCCTAACTATAGACTTTTAGATAATTAATTTCACAAGGCCAGAAGGAGGAAGGCGTATTAGTTATACGTCGACGACTGATAACGCAGTGAAATTAATTATCTGAAAGTCTATATCAGATTCCTTCCATAAAAATTGCAGGATCATGGCTGTTCAGTACTTCAGCCCCATTTTCGCTGACTACTACCATGTTTTCAATCCTGATACCGCCCCAGCCTGGTATGTAGATGCCGGGTTCGACGGTAAAGACCATCTGGCTCTCAAGCACTGTGTCTTTTAACGGGCTGATTCCGGGAGGCTCATGAACATCCAGTCCTATTCCATGCCCAAGCCCATGACCAAAATTATCCTTAAAACCCATACTGTCTATATGGTTTCGTGCAACTTCATCCACAGCCCTTGAACTTATTCCCGGCTTTATAGCATCAATTGCTTTAAGCTGGGCATCAAGGACTGTTTTGAAAATTTTTTTAAATTTGTCATCAGGTTTTCCTATTACAAGTGTCCGGCTAATATCAGAGCAGTAACCATTCAGTCTTGCTCCCCAGTCAAAAAGAATCGGTTCGCCTTTATGAAAATTACGGTTTCCGGGAATTGCATGGGGAAGTGCGCTGTTTGGGCCTGATGCTACAATTATCGGAAACGATAAAGAGTCAGCACCGGCTTCACGCAAATTTTTCTCAAGTATCCATGCCGCCTCTTTTTCCGTCATTCCCGGCTTAATGATATTTTCTACAAAATTTATGAACACAGATTCAGCAATAAACAATGCTTTTTTTATCTCTTCGACTTCTGTGTTTTTTTTTACTGCGCGCAGACATTCCATAATATTGTCAGCTTCAACAAGCTCAACATCTATATCGTAAGAACTGAGCTGCTTGCAGATTTTATTGTATTGCATATATGACATGCGTACACTTTCAAAGCCGAGTCTTTTTGTTTTAAGAGTATTGATAATATTTGGGAGTTCCTTAACCAGTCCCTTTTTATAACAAATGATTTCATAAAGAGGTGCTTCCTTTGCTGCCAGTAGGTCATTGCGCGAATCTGTGGCCAGTATTAGTCTTTTATCTGTTATAAAAAGAGCCCCTGCTGTTTCATCAAACTGGGTATCCTCGCCTGTAAATCCGCTTAAATAACGGCGATTTTCCTCCACAAGTACCAGCAGGGTGTCAATATTATTGTCTGCAAGAGATTTCCTGAGCCTTTTCACTCTTTTTTCAATTGTTTTTTTCAAATCAATCTCCTAAATTAAACATTTAGTAACACTTTAGCGCTTTTAAATATTATTTTTTTGGACAGGATTTACGAGATATTCAGGATTTAAATTATCGAAACTTTTCCTGTTAATCCAAATCTAAATCCTTACACCTTGATACACACCTTATTCATGTTGTGATTATATTTTATGATTTACTGGATAGTTACAATGAAAGTTGGCTTTGTTTGCGCACTTTAAATAAAATCTTGTTTATCCTGTTATCCTGTCAGGTTTTTTTTCAAAAGGCTAAATTGTTACAACATTTATTATAAATAATATCACAAAAAATTATGTAATACAAAAATAATAATAATGAACTCGTAATAAATTAAAAGTTCACCACGGAAGGGCGCGGAGTTTCACTGAAAATTGTAAACAATAAGTAAGTTACTATGCCTCGTTCCTATGCTCCAGCGTGGGGACCCATATGGTATACATTCCCACGCTGGAGCATGGGAACGAGAAAAAAAGTCCGGCGAAATTTAATTGCTTGACAATAAACGGCCATGTGGCTATAATAATAAGAAATGTGGCCGTTTAATTAACTTGAGCGTAGGAGATTAAAATGTATGGTCAATCAATAGGCATTCAAACCGAAAACGTAAACGGTCTGATTTTGCTTCTTAAGCAGGGACTGCCGGTTTCGTCATTCAGCCGGTTGAGTACGATACTGGGCGTGCCCGAAAAGAGTCTGGCAACGACTGTGAATATTCCTCAACGGACTTTGACCCGCAGGAAAAAAGAGGGTCGTCTGAAAACAGATGAATCAGAACGTGTGTTGCGCCTTGCATGCCTGTACGAAAGAGCAATTGAAGTATATGGCGACGAGGATTTGGCACGTCAATGGTTTCATTTACCGGTAAAAGGTCTGGGTGGCAAAACTCCTCTTGAGTTTGCCGATACAGAGCCGGGGGCCAGAGAGGTTGAGGATATGCTGGGCCGGATTGAAAACGGAGTAGTTTATTAATGTTAACGGCCTGGCGATTGGTGCACAAACGCAAAGTCGATGAAGCTTTTACCGGTACAGGTTCAAGGCGCTACGGCGGGCGGTGGAATTACAAGGGTATAGGGGTGGTTTACGTATCCGACTCTCTGGCTTTGGCCGCCCTTGAAATCATCGTTCATGCAGCTTTTTATCAGGCTTTAAGAGATTACGTAAGCATCAAGGTGATTTTTCCTAAGGCCCTGGTTGTCGATGTAAACGATATCGCCAGGCTGCCGAAAGACTGGCGGGCCGATTACCCGCCAATAAAGCTAAAAGAAACAGGTAAAATATGGTATTTTGATCAAATCTCAGCGGTTTTAAAGGTACCAAGCACCATTATTCCAACTGAATGTAACTATGTCCTCAACCCTGGACACCCAGACTTTAAAAAGGTAGCTGTCAAACAGGCTATGCCGTTTAAATTCGATCAAAGGTTGAATCGGTAAACTTAAGTTCAAAGGCTTTTTAGCACGTGTCATTTCTATATCCTTTTTTTAACATTGTAATTCTGTGAAAATCCGCGGTGAAGTATTTCAAAAGTTAAGGCATTATGATAAATTCCGATATCATTGTTTCAGCAGCGGTAGAAAAGGAGCTTTCGAAACTTGTTGATCGCATTGAAAGTCAGGGTTTTGATAACAGGGCCCGGAACTGTTAATGTCGTCCAGTCCTTAACTGCAGCCATTGAAAATACAATTTATAACCTTCCGAGGTATAGATCTAGACTTGTACAGGGAAATTAATCAAAATGCAGTCACACAAGGCCGAAAAAGCACGCCGCCAATATAATTCCTTGGTCGCCACAGAAACATTGGAAGATTATGCGTTGCGCTATTCACCTTCCAGCTTTCGTAAATGGTCACCATTTCTACTGGCCAATACTGCCATCGGCAGTATCTCGTTTCTGGCCCTGGAAGTCATTGGAGCAGTCCTGCTCATCAACTATGGCTTCACCAACGCCTTCTGGGCGATCGCCTTTGCATCAATCATTATCTTTGCCGCCGGAGTGCCTATTACCTACTATACCGCACGCTATAATATTGATATCGATTTGCTGACCCGCAGTGCAGGATTCGGTTATGTAGGCTCAACGGTCACCTCATTAATCTACGCCTCGTTTTGCTTTATCTTTTTTGCCTTGGAGGCCGCAATTATGGCCCAGGCAATAAAATTGTATTTCGGATTGCCCTTGTTTCTGGGCTATATCCTCTGTTCTGTCATTATCATACCCATTGTTTATTACGGTATTACCCTCATCAATCGCCTGCATCTCTGGACCCAGCCTTTCTGGGTGGCCCTGATGCTCATTCCCTTTTATTTTGTTTTGACCCGGGAACCACAGGCTCTTGAATTTTTGACAAATTTCCAGGGACACCTGTCAGGTAACAATGAATTTGACTGGTATTATTTTGGCATTGCTGCCGGGATTTCATTTTCCTTGATCGGCCAGATTGGTGAACAGGTTGATTACTTACGCTTTATGCCGGACATGCATAAAAAGAATCGCGTCAGTTGGTGGGTCTGTATGCTGTTTGCCGGACCCGGCTGGATCATCCTTGGTTTTCTGAAACAAATAGGGGGGGCATTACTGGCGGCAGTGGCAGTGCTGACCGGCCTTGCTATCGCAGACGCCAAAGAACCGGTACACATGTATCACATTGGCTATACCTACGTCATTGAGAACCCACAGACAGCTCTTGCCATCAGCACCATCTTTGTCATTATCTCGCAGATAAAAATCAATGTTACTAATGCCTATGCCGGTTCTCTGGCCTGGTCTAATTTTTTTTCCAGGGCCGCTCACTCTCATCCTGGTAGGGTGGTCTGGTTGGTATTTAATACCGCTATTGCCTTGCTGATCATGGAGCTGGGCGTCTTTGACGGCCTGCAGAATGTCCTTGGCCTGTATTCCAATGCTGCGATTGCATGGATTGCCGCAGTCGTTGCTGATCTGGCGATAAACAAGCCGTTCAAGCTCAGCCCACCGATTATCGAGTTCAAACGGGCTCATCTTTACAACATCAACCCTGTGGGCTTCCTCAGTATGACCACCGCTTCCTTACTATCCATCATTGCATTTACCGGTATATTAGGAAAATATACTCAGGCCTATTCATGGATGATTGCCCTGGTTACCAGCTTTATCATGGTGCCCCTGCTCGCAATATTGACTAAGGGCAGGTACTACATCGCACGTCCCAATGAACATTTTCACACGTCAGAAAAACTTATAACCTGCGCAATCTGTGATCAGCAGTACGCACAAACCGATTTCGCCTATTGTTCATTTTACGATGCCCCGATCTGCTCCCTCTGCTGCACCCTCGATTCCACCTGCAAGGATCAATGCAAACCGAACGTACCCTCATATGTTCAGCACACATTGTTCAAACTCATCCGCTCACTCTTCCAACAGCGTATTACCGCAAAAAGTACACGCAGACTTATTCGTTTCGCTCTGTTGCTAGGAACAAGCTTAGGTATCATCGGTCTCGTCTTCTGGCTCACGTTTACAACAATAGACGAATCACTGCACCCTCTCATTGATTCGCATCTTCGCCATCTTTTCTTTCAACTATTTTGGTTGCTGGCCCTCTTGATCAGCATTGCTGTATGGTGGACTGTCTTGATCAGTGAAAGCCGAGACTTGGCCGAAAAAGAACTGACTGAGCAAAATGAACTTCTATCCAATGAAATAACCGAACGGAAGGCCCTGCAAGAGACTATCCAGAACATGGCTTTCCATGACTATCTGACCCAACTGCCCAACCGCCGCTACTTCATGGATCGCTTGCAACAAGCTATTGGAATGGCACAACGAATGGACAATCAGTTGGCATTGCTCATGTTGGACTTGGATCATTTTAAAGCAGTCAATGATCAGTTTGGTCATCTGGCAGGTGATGAATTATTGCAACAAGTTGCGAAACGTATCTCCAAAAGATTACGCAATATAGATATGGTCGCCAGGTTGGGTGGAGATGAATTTGTCGTACTGCTGGAAAATATTACACATGAAGAAAATGCAGCATTTGTGGCGAAAGATCTTGTTGTTGAATTAAACAAACCCTACCAGCTTGCACAAGGCAATGAAGCACAAATCGGCGTCAGCATCGGCATCAGCCTGTTTCCCCAGCATGGCAACACCCCTGAAACACTGATGAATTACGCTGACACTGCGCTGTACAAAGCCAAAAAAACAGGCCGAGGCTGTTTTTCTTATTTTTCCGAAGAAATGACCCTGGAAATTCGGGAGCGTTTCTCATTGGAAATGCGGCTCAGAAAGGCCCTTGACCAGCAGTAGTTCCGAGTCTTTTACCAACCGCAAATAGAGATCAGCAGTGGCCGGATAGTCGGGGCCGAAGCCTTGGTTCGCTGGCAAAAACCCAACGAGGGTTTGATTCTACCATGTCACTTTATACCCATTGCAGAGAAAAGTGATTTAATTGTGAAGATTGGGGAGTGGGTGCTGCGCGAAACTTGCCGTCAAGGTCGGCAGTGGCTGGATGCAGGATTACCGCCAATACGTCTTGCGGTCAATATATCTTCCAAACAGCTTAAAACCATCGACTTGAACGCCCTGCTTAATGCAGTGCTGAACTACACAGGTTTTCCATCTGAGCTGCTGGGACTGGAACTGACAGAAAGCAATTTGATGGAACATGACACCAAAACAATCTCGATTCTAAACAGTCTACGAACGCTCGGTGTACAACTTGCTATTGACAATTTTGGTACAGGTTATTCGTCTTTGGCTTACCTGAAACACTTTTCAGTAGATATACTCAAAATCGACAGAAGCTTTATCAGTGACATCCCTCATAATCAAGATGATATGGAAATCGCCTCCACCATTTTGGCCATGGAATACATACTGGGATTCAAAGTATTGGCTGGAAGGCGTTGAACCGGCTGAACAATTGTCCTTTTTACAAAAAAATGGCTGCGACTTATATCAGGGATATTTCAAAAGCCGACCTGTACCGGTACAAGAATTTATTGCTTTGATAAGAGAGCGGTAAGCTTAGGGCTCGGTCAAAAATAACTTTGCCCTGGTTATACCTCGGAAGGCTATAAATTGTGTTGTAATTCCGTGAAAATCCGTGGTGAAGTATTTCAAAAATTAAGACGTTATGATAAATTTCGATATTATTGAGCCTCTTGCAGAAACAACACAGATCTACAGAGTAGTGCTACATAATGTGCCACAGCCAACACTGCTACACAATATATAGCAAATATAATATGGTTACATGTGTTTCTGCAAGAGGCTCTATTGTTTCAGCAGCGGTAGAAGAGGAGCTTTCAAAGCTTGTTGATCGCATTGAAAGTCCGGTTTTCTCAATTGTGGGTGGCAGAAGAATTACCAGTGGATATATTGCGGGAAAATTTGTTCGTGCTTTGATAACAGGCCCTGGAAGTGTTAATACCGTCCAGTCCTTAACCGCAGGTTGATAACCATTTTCCCCAACAAATGGGGAAAATGGTCAAATTGGGTTCAGGCAGTCAGCGTGAAATTCAGGATTATGCCCTTTCCCCTTATGCTTGCTATCTGATTGTTCAAAATGCAGACCCGAGCAAGTCGGTCATCGCAAATGGCCAGCCCTATTTTGCCATTCAAACTCGCAGGCAGGAATTGGCTGATGACTCAACATTCCAGCGCCTGAAGGAAGATGAAAAACGCATCCTTCTACACAATGAAATGCGAGAACACAACAAGCAACTCGTGGAAGTCGCGCAACGGGCTGATGTAGAAACCAACTTTGACTTTGCCATCTTTCAGATTGGCGTTGAAGTGGTCATAATCGGGAACACATAAGGGGTCTGCCAGGCAATCGAACTACGAGCCGGCCAAATAGTATTGCGGCATGGTACAGAAAAGTCGGAAATATACGAAAGAGTAGTATGAATATATCTGTAAATTGCAAAAAACTCGTTGACAAAAATAAATGTCCCCATATAATGCTCTTATGAAGCGAACAATCTATGCAAAGCTACTTGAATGGAAAGATGCTGCCGCACGCTCTCCCCTCATTCTGAAAGGAACGCGTCAGGTTGGAAAAAGCTATATTCTTCAAGCCTTCGGGGAAAACGAGTTTTCCGATTGCCATATCTTCAATTTTGAGAAGGATAAAAAGCTGTCAACGGCATTTGAAGCCGATTTGAACCCGGAAAGAATACTAACTGAGTTATCCATCTATTCCGGCAAAAGGATTGATATTGCTAAAGATCTTGTCATATTTGATGAAATCCAGGAATGCCCCGGAGCCCTGACATCCTTAAAATATTTTTGCGAAAAGATGCCTCAACTTGCGCTTTGCTGCGCCGGTTCACTGATCGGGGTTAAGTTGTCTTCAGGATCTTTCCCTGTGGGTAAGGTCGATTTCCTGAAACTATACCCGTTGAATTTTGAAGAATTTCTCATGGCATTGAATGATGAGGTCTCATTGGAGTTGTACCGGGATTCAGACAAAGTTGATTCCTTCTCAGAAATAGCCCACCAGAGGCTGTGGAATCGGTTGCGGGAATATTATGTCACAGGCGGAATGCCGCAGGTTGTTTCAACCTATTTGACTTATAATAGGGATGATCTTTTTGAAGCAATGAAAAGGACAAGGGATGTTCAGGAAAAGCTGGTTGAGAGCTACAATAACGACTTTGCGAAGCATTCAGGCAAGATCAATTCAATACATATTGTGTCTGTATTCGAGAATGTACCTGTGCAGCTTTCTGCAAATATTGACGGGTCAGTCAAAAAATACAGATTTAAAGGGGTAATCCCCAGGAAAAAAGGTTATGCGGAACTGCAGGGTCCCATTGCCTGGCTGGAAAAGTCCGGGCTAATTCTAAAAGTTAAGGTATGCAAAAGGGCTGAGATACCCCTGGAATCCTTTTGCAGAGAAAATATGTTCAAGCTGTTTTTATTTGATATTGGTCTCCTCGGGTGTATGCTGAATCTACCGGTTAGCCTCATCCACTCACAAGACTACGGCATTGCAAAAGGGTATCTCGCAGAGAATTTTGTTGCCCAGGAATTTGCTGCTTCAGGTGTTTCAAGGCTGTACTCATGGACTGAGGGGACTTCTGAAATTGAGTTCATAAGGGTTATTGACGATGCCCTTGTACCGGTAGAGGTTAAATCCGGGACCCGAACACATGCAAAAAGCCTGCGGCAGTATATCTTGAAGTATTCACCGAAAAGGGCCGTCAAGATATCCGGAAAACCGTTGAGCAGGATCAGGAACCAGGTTATTCAGAACTATCCGCTCTATCTCGCTGCAAAGATATAATCGGCGCAGTCTCCAGCGTGATTTAAAAGGTTTGCCGGATAAAGAACCTTGTCCTATTTATAATGTTAAGAGGAGTTTTTTGATAATTCAGTGTAATTCCGTGAAAATCCGTGGTGAAGTATTTCAAAAGTTAAGGCATTATGATAAATTCCGATATCATTGTTTCAGCAGCAGTAGAAGAGGAGCTTTCAATCCTTATTAACAGTATTGAAGGTCCGGTTTTTTCAATTGTGGGCGGCAGAAGAATTACCAGTGGATACATTGAAGGAAAGCCAGTCCGGGTTTTGATAACAGGACCCGGAACCGTTAATACCGTCCAGTCCTTAACCGCAGCCATTGAAAATGCAAGGCCGTCCCTGATAATTCAGACAGGATGTGCAGGAGCATTCAGGGAGTCAGGTCTGAATTTAGGAGATATTGGAATTGCAACAGAAGAAATAGATATCCAGCTTGGTATTGAGACAAAAGATGATAATCTGCCTTTAAATGAACTGCCGTTTTCAATAATCAAGAGCAGTAAGGTTGATATAAAAAATCGTTATCCTCTTGATATTGAGCTTGTAAATCAGGCATCAGACACTTTAGCAAAGGTTTTTGAAGGAAAGAGCGCTCAGGTAGTAAAAGGATCATTTGTAACTGTTTCAACAATAACCGCTACAGATAGCAGAGCAAAGGATATTTATAAACATTACAGCCCATGCATGGAAGGAATGGAAGGGGCAGGGGCTGCTCATCTGGCAATACATTACGACATTCCTTTTCTGGAAATACGATCAGCAAGCAATTTTGTTGGAAAACGAGACAGGAGTTCATGGAATCTGCCTCTTGCATTTGAAAGGGGAGCTTTGGCTGTCTTAAATTTAATTCGTGATTTTGAGATATAAAACTATTTGCTATACCAGCGGATATATTTTTTGTTAAAATCTGTAAATACAATTAATTAAGCATGTTGGAATTCAACTGCGCGAAACATACAGACAGAGCAGTATTCCTAAATCTGCAATGTTTTGTAGGAACTACCGAAGAGAAAACTGCGCGAATATAAAATAAATTGCTCAAGATCTGGAGGTAAATCATGAGTGTGGAATGGCACTGGGCCGGCGCCCACTGGTGGAAGTTTGATTT
>JAJSZW010000052.1 GCA_030262895.1 Deltaproteobacteria bacterium
TCATTATTCCTGATACAGCTAAGGAAAAACCCGCAGAGGGCGAGGTTGTAGCTGTTGGTATCGGCAGGATAGGTGAAGACGGCAAAAGGATTGCTTTAGAGATAAAAAAGGGCGATAAGATTTTATTCAGCAAATATGGCGGAACCGAAGTTAAGATTGAAGGCGAGGAATATCTGATCATGCGTGAAGACGATGTTCTTGGTATAATCGAATAATTAAATTATAAATATTGGAGGATAGATAACATGCCTAAAATAATAAAATATAACATGAAAGCCCGTGAAGCTATGCTGAAGGGTGTTACAACTCTTTCTGATGCGGTTGTCGTTACCCTTGGCCCAAAAGGAAGAAATGTTGTTATTGATAAATCCTGGGGCTCTCCCACAGTTACAAAGGACGGAGTAACTGTGGCCAAAGAGATCGAGCTTGAAGATAAGTTTGAAAATATGGGTGCCCAGATGGTAAAAGAAGTTGCCAGCAAGACAAGCGATATGGCTGGCGATGGTACAACGACTGCTACAGTTCTTGCCAGAGCCATTTATGAAGAAGGACAAAAACTTGTTGCAGCCGGAAACAATCCTATGGCTATAAAACGAGGTATTGACAAAGCTGTTGACGTTGTTGTCAAAGAACTTCATAGGATTAGCAATCCGACCAAAGAACAGCGTGAAATAGCTCAGGTCGGCATCATATCTGCGAACAATGACGAAACCATAGGCAACATCATTGCCGAGGCGATGAACAAGGTTGGTAAAGAAGGCGTAATTACCGTTGAAGAAGCTAAGACCATGGAGACAACACTTGAGGTTGTTGAAGGTATGCAGTTTGACCGCGGATATCTTTCTCCATATTTTGTGACCGATCCCGAGAAGATGGTTGCCTCACTTGAAGAGCCTTATATACTCATTAATGAGAAAAAAATCAGCAATATGAAAGATCTGCTTCCGATTCTTGAGCAAATAGCCAAAATGGGCAAACCGCTTATGATTATTGCTGAAGATATTGAAGGTGAAGCCCTTGCAACTCTTGTTGTTAATAAGCTGAGAGGTACACTCCAGGTGGCTGCGGTTAAAGCCCCGGGTTTTGGCGATAGAAGAAAAGCCATGCTTGAGGATATAGCAATTCTGACAGGCGGTCAGGTTGTTTCTGAGGACATAGGGGTTAAACTGGAAAATATTACACTTTCAGATCTTGGTAAAGCAAAACGCATGAACATTGACAAGGATAACACCACTATTGTTGACGGTGCCGGCGCTCGCAGCGCGCTGGAAGGCCGTGTAAGACAGATTCGCGCTCAAATCGATGAGACAACATCAGATTACGATCGTGAAAAACTCCAGGAGCGACTGGCAAAACTTATTGGAGGTGTTGCTGTCATTAATGTTGGCGCTGCAACTGAGACCGAGATGAAGGAAAAAAAGGCTCGCGTTGAAGATGCATTAAACGCTACCCGTGCTGCTGTTGAAGAAGGTATTGTGCCAGGAGGTGGAGTTGCGCTGGTTCGTTGCCTGCCGGCACTTGATAAGGTAAAAATTAAAGCTGACCAGAAGCTTGGTGTAAAGGTTGTTATGCGTGCTATTGAAGAACCGCTTCGTCAGATCGTCAACAATGCCGGCCTCGAGGGGTCTGTTGTGATAGATAAAGTAAAGAAAGGCGAAGACGCGTTCGGCTTTAATGCAGAAACCGGCACATATGAAAATCTGATAGAAGCCGGAGTTATAGATCCTACCAAGGTGGTCCGTTTTGCCTTGCAAAATGCAGGAAGCGTTGCTTCATTAATGCTTACAACAGAAGCTATGATTGCTGATAAACCGGAAGAAAATGCCGGTGGTGGTGCTCCCGCTATGCCTGGTGGAATGGGCGGCGGCGGAATGGGCGGAATGGGCGGAATGGGCGGAATGATGTAATTCGTTCATAATACACTCATCTCATTCGATATATTATATAAAAAAAGCCCTTATGCCTTTCCTGGCATAAGGGCTTTTTTGTTTGTTGTTTTTGCTTACTATTGAATATCTTGACAAATTATAGATATAATTGTTATTAATTCTTTATTTTTTAAAAATTGTGTTAATTTGGATGAGCTGAGACAAAGTCTGTTGTTGTTGATCAACAATAATTGACAAAGGAATTGGAGTATTTGTGAATTATCATATAAAATTCCGTTTAGTTATGTATTTGTGCGTGTTTGCTGCAATTATTGCATCCCCACTTATACTTTGTGCTGAGGAAAGCGAAACTTCAGTTGAACACGAGGCAGGTGTTTACTACACCATCCGGAAAGGAGATACGCTATGGGATCTTTCACACCGGTTTCTTGATTCACCATGGCAATGGCCTGATGTGTGGAGTGAAAACAGCCGGATTGCCAATCCTCACCGTATTTACCCGGGTGATCGCATACGTTTGTTTCAGCGTAAGGATGTAGCAAGATGGGTTGACACAGACTTGGATAAAAAAGTTGTAGAAGAAAAGGACCCCCTATATTATTTTTATTCCGCAATAGATAAAATTGGGTTCATTAAGAAGGAACCGGTCATTCCCCGGGGGACTATCTTCGAAGTCAAAGATGATAAAGAAATGATCAGCAAAGGTGACCTGGTATATATACGGCCAAATGAAGACACATCTTTTGTTCCGGGCAGCAAGTTTACAGTATATAGAACTTTGAAACCATTAAAGGACAGAAAGACAAATTCTTATATTGGGACACAGCATTATCTGACCGGCATTGTTGAAATTACAAAAATTGAGCCAAAATTTGCCGTGGCCAGAGTTGTTCAGTCCTTCAGATCTATTGAAATCAATGATCTGTTAATACCCTATGTAAAAAGGTCGCCAAAAATTATGCTGACTGAAAGCAGGAAAGAACTTAAAAGTAAGATAATTGTATCAGAGGAGCATGCAAGTATCATAGGAGATAACACAGTTGCATTTATAGACAAAGGAAACAAAGACGGTGTAATGCCTGGACAAACGTACACTATATTTTATCAGGAAAAGAAGCGGCTTGATCCGGAAACAAGGGGAGATGTTTACTTAACTCCGGTTGATTTCGGTACATTAATTGTTCTTCATGCTGAAGAAACAACATCAACGGTTCTTATTACAAGCGCTGAAAAAAGTATTTATCCTGGTGCGGATATTCATTTGCCATTGCGATAATGCAAAGCTGTTGCTATTTATGAAAAGAACTAAAAGCGAAAAGCGCCTTATAAAGACACTGAGAAAGAGTTGCTTGACTTTGATTTCTTATGGAATTATAAAAAATTATATAAGTAGCAGAAGTGCTGGAAGTATAAAAGTATAATAATTGCAAAGAGGTACTTGCGGTCAGGAAAGAATAATGAAAAAGTCATTGATATATATAGTTTCAATAATTTTTTTTATTGTGCTTTGCAGCCAGGTTAATGCAGAAGTGGCAGGTAACTGCGCAAATTGCCACACAATGCACAACAGCCAGAGCGGCTCGGATATGGCGACTTATGGCGGCACTTCGGGAAACAATCCATGCCTGACACGCGGTGACTGCATTGGTTGCCATGCTTACGATACAAGCGGAACCGATAATGTGGTAAACATTGACGGTAGCCTGGTTCCCCAGGTTTGGCACAATGGAACAAAAGATCTTGCTGCAGGAAATTTTAAATACATTGCATCAAATGATAACGACAGGAAGGGGCACAACGTGGCTGCTATTGACCCGGAAGATACCGCGGCTATGTTTGGAACGAATGGAGCACCTGGAGCCGAAAACGCTCTGGGTATTACAGCGGCCAACTTTTCATGTGCGGGGAAATACGGTTGTCATGGTGATCGTGCCGTTACCGACGAGATCATCTCCGTAAAGGGCGCCCATCATGCTGATGACGGTACTATTGACGGCATGTCGACCGGAACAAGTTATCGATTCTTAAAAGGGGTTCTTGGCCTTGAAAATACTAACACTCCATGGCAGAATATTAGCCCAACCGATCATAATGAGTATAAGGGGATAAATGGCCCTGATACTACTTCGAGCACTACAACACCTGCCAATGCTACAATAAGTGGCCTATGCGGTGAATGTCACGGATACTACCACGGTACTAATACAACGGAGACAGGCGGAACTACATCGCCGTGGATAAGGCATCCAACTGATTTTTCTTTACCTTCGATTGGAGAATATGCAAGTTATACAACTTACAGCATTGTTGCACCCGTGGCTAGAACAGATGTATCCGCAGTTTCGGATACAGTTAACCCTGGCGGAACAACCGATGATATAGTTATGTGCCTTTCATGCCATGGTGCTCATGCCACAAATTTTTACAAGCTCATGCGGTGGGAATATGATAGTACGACCCTTGCAACAGCCTTGGAAGGGTGTAATGTTTGCCATACGTCGAAGAATTGAACAAATGGACCGTTCCGTAAAATCCGGGAGGCATAATGAATAACATGAAGACAATATTTTTATGCTTGGCAATCCTTATATTTTTGGTGGGCGGTGTCAGTAATGCAGGGACTTATCTTGATTCGGCCCATGGCAATAGCACCTACGGTGTAGATCGTACATCTACCACTCAATATGCAACCGGCCACTGCGCCCACTGCCACGAGCAGCATGCGAGTATTGGTGGAGATGAACCATCGCCGGATTCACCTGCCGGCCCTGACGACTATTTGCTGTTTAGCGATAACCACACGAGCCAGACCGTCAATTTCTGTTTCGGCTGCCATCGTGGTACTGTTGGCGGATATCAGACAGGAGGCCTTGTTAACCGGAGTTACAGCTATCGCGCCGGCGGGTGGACAAGTGATACCCTGGACAATATTCTGCAGGCCTTTACGTATGGACCCCCTGCTTCGACTACAAGTTCATCCCATAAACTGGATGATATAAAAACATTTATCACCGGCAAATGGGGATATACTGCAAACTCTAACCCCTGTATAGCCTGCCATAATCCGCACGCCGTTCAGGGAGATCCTGCAAATTCAGCAAGTAGCGCGAAGAGTTCCGGCACAAGGGGCTATCCGGTATCTCTCCCAAGTGACCACGCTGACAAGTATGTATGGGATGTCTATGGAGATGATGCCGGGGAGAAGATGAGTAATTATGTTTACCAGGCCCCTTATCGCAGCGGTTCCACCTCTATTTACGAACCGGATGGTTCTACCACAACAACAGACGGCACTAATCTGACCGACTATGTCACCTTATGCACCGACTGCCATCATTATTCACCCACGCCTGTTAGTACCAGGTTGGGCAACACCAACCTCAGGGATATCGATTGGGCTGCAAGTGTTCATGGCGGGAAGGCCAGTTGGAGCAAAACTGATGCGGATGAAAGGAAATTGCCTTATAAAGCTGAGGAGAAAAATTATGTCCTGGCCTGCACTGACTGTCATGAGCCGCATGGTTCTCCTAACTATTGTTATCTAATACGCAAGGAGGTAAATGGCGCCACTACCGCCGTTGCCGCCGACACCAATACCGATTGGGATACCCTGTGTACCCGCTGCCACACCTACACCCACGAGAGCAATTCCTGCATCAACTGCCACTATCACGGTGCTTTACACGAGAGTAACCCTAATCAACCTTTATTTTGAGAAGTAAGGAGGAGGAAATTTTCCGATTTTCCGCAAATCAAACAGAAACAGTAGGTTATAGGGATACCTTTTAGTTATGCAGTTTAAAGTTCTCAATTCAGTCATGCTGATGCCAAGATCTCTTACAGTTCAGTAGAATAATAAACTTCGTGCATTAACCCGTTTTCGTTTCTTACCCGGTGCCCAACACCGTTTTTTTCACCCGACCTTTTACTTTTTCGCTAAAAACTGCTAATTGCTTCATGATAGACCCTTAGATAGAGCTAATAATAATTTGCAATAATGCAATTATTTAGGTATTATCCAAATTGTTTATGAAAAATTCGGGTTAATCTTGTTTGGAAGCTCTTCCAGGTTAGAATATGAATAGTTTGTGGAATGATAATGATGCAAAAGCTTTCCTAAATGATCCATTGCAGCTAAGGGTTTATACATCCAGGCTGTTAGGCCTGCAACCCGAACTGGTTTTACATGGCGGGGGCAACACCTCGGTTAAGGTTAAGAAAGAGAATATCTTTGGGGATATCGAAGAAATTCTTTACGTAAAAGGAAGCGGAGTGGATTTAACAGATGTACAGCCCGCTGGATTTGCTCCTGTCAAACTTGAAGTTCTTAACAAAATGGCCTCGCTGGAGAAGCTTGATGATGCCGATCTGCTCAGACTTCAAAGAACCTCAATGCTTGATCCCGACTCTCCCAATCCTTCCATAGAAGCAGTTTTGCACGCCATTATACCCTTTAAATATGTTGATCACACTCATGCGGATTCGGTTGTTACGATTTCAAATAATGAAAGAGGAGAAAAGCTGATCCAGGAGATTTACAAAGACCGGGTTCTGATTGTGCCTTATGTAACGCCCGGTTTTATTTTAGCAAAAAAAGTCTATGAATTGACCCAAAATTTAGACTGGAGCAAAGTTGAGGGCATAATCCTGTTAAATCATGGAGTATTTACTTTTGCAGACGATGCTCGAACCAGTTATGAGAGAATGATTCATATTGCTTTGCTGGCAGATGATTATCTTAAAAAACAGTGTGTTTTTGACTCTGTTGCCAAAGCTGAACCGCTCGAAGATTTGCTGTCACTGGCACGTATCCGTCATCAGGTTTCTGTCGCAAAGGGGGATGCGATGATAGCAAGACTAGATCAAAGACCTGAGGCCTGTGGTTTTGCAAATCTTTCTGATGTTTATTCAATTGCCACACGGGGACCTATGACCCTGGATCATGTGATCCGCACAAAGCCGATTCCTGTTATACTAAAGAACGATATTGAGAAAGATATAGCCGATTATTCTTCAAAATATAAAAAATATTTTGACCGGAATACCGATGGCCATCTGGAATGCCTTGATACAGCACCTCGATGGGGCATCTGGCCGGAATATGGTACGATATCATTTGGACGAAGTGTGAATGAAGCGGATGTAGTTGCTGATATAGCCAGTCATACCATGCGTGCGATTCAGCTTGGCGAGGCTTTAGGGGGGTGGAAACCTCTTCCTGAAAAAGACATTTTTCACATGGAATACTGGACATTGCAGCAGGCCAAATTAAAGAAAAAAGAGAGTTCTCTTGAATTGCAGGGCAAGATAGCATTAATAACAGGTGCTGCCGGCGGGATCGGCAGGGCCTGCGCAGAGGCTTTATATGAACAAGGCGCAGTTGTTGCCGGGCTTGATATTAATCCCGAGATTGCAGAGATATTCAATCAGCAGGATCGGGCAGGATTGACTTGCGATGTCACTGATGATAAGGCCGTGCAGGAAGCGGTTGAGTTTATTGTTCGGAGTTTTGGAGGTCTTGATATTCTGGTAACCAATGCAGGAATATTTTCTGCCAGCCGGAGTATTGAGGAAATGGATGCTGAAACCTGGAATCGAAGCATGGAAATAAATTTAACCAGCCATCAGAGATTGTTAAAAGCATGCATACCTTATCTTAAGCATGGCATTGATCCTGCGGTTATTTTTATCGCTTCCAAAAACGTTCCGGCTCCGGGGCCTGGCGCTTCCGCCTATTCAGTAGCCAAGGCCGGCCTGACTCAGCTTGCCCGTATAGCTGCAATGGAATTGGCCGTTTTTGGCATTCGTGTTAATATAGTTCATCCGGATGCTGTTTTTGACACAGGAATCTGGACTCAGGAAGTTCTGGAGAGTCGGGCTAAGCATTACGGGCTGACTGTTGCAGAATATAAGACTAAAAATCTCTTGAAAACGGAAGTGACATCAAAAGATGTTGCCGCTATGGTCTGCGCTATGGCCGGCAGAGCTTTTGCAAAGACAACAGGCGCTCAGGTTCCGATTGATGGAGGCAACGAAAGAGTTATTTAGACGGCTTCGTAAAAAGCCCATCTGCGGCGTTGTGCTTCATCTTTCGTTATTGCGACGTAAAGTAACTACGTCTCATTCCTCAAGATTCGCACGCCTTGCATATAAACTTTTTACTTTGCCGTCGATTCGATAATTTTTTAAGAGGTTATCAATAATGAGATTTGTTTAACGTCATAGATAATAGAGAGGGGGGAGAGATATGCCGGATGTTGATGAAATAAAAGAGGCGAAAAAGTTTTGTGCCGATGTCCCTTATAAGACAGATGGGTTTTTCCTTAAAGGCTCAAATTCACTTGACTGGGGTATGAAAAACCGGCTTGCCCGGATTTTTAATCCAAAATCCGGCCGTACTGTAATGCTGGCTATTGACCACGGATATTTCCAGGGGCCAACCACAGGTCTGGAAAGAGTTGATATCAATATTCTTCCTCTTGCCCCTTATGCCGACACGCTCATGCTTACCCGTGGGATTCTGAGAAGCATTGTGCCTCCTTCATTTACAAAGTCCATTGTTCTAAGGGTTTCAGGCGGAACCAGTATTTTGAAAGAACTATCCAATGAGGCAATTGCTGTTGGTATAGAGGAGTCGATACGTCTTAATGCCTGTGCAATGGCTGTCCAGGTATTCATAGGCGGTGAGTATGAAAAGGAGTCAATCATCAATATGACTCGTATGGTTGATATGGGGACGCGTTATGGAATTCCCACGCTGGCAGTTACCGCGGTTGGAAGAGATATGAACCGCGATGCCCGCTATTTCAGGCTTGCAACAAGAATTTGTGCGGAACTTGGCGCGCATTACATTAAAACATATTATATTGAAGATGGTTTTGAAACCGTCACATCTTCCTGCCCTGTCCCCATTGTAATGGCGGGAGGCAAGAAGATTCCTGAGCCGGATGCCCTTACAATGGCTTACAGGGCGATTCAGGAAGGAGCGAGCGGAGTAGATATGGGAAGAAATATATTCCAGTCTGAATCACCAATCGCAATGATACAGGCTGTTGGGGCCGTAGTTCACGATAATGAGACGCCGGAAAAAGCTTTTGAGCTCTATAATACATTAAAAAATCGGTAAGCGTTCACGTAACGCTGAAATTAGAAACTGGAAAATAGAAATTTGGCCTTCATGCTTTTGTACTGTTGATGAACGTATTCAATTTGAGGCCGAGTTTTTCAACTATTGCTTTGTATTCCGCCAGCTTGTAAACATCCAACTCGTAAACTCGTATCATCCCTCCTAAATTTCTACTTTCCAATTTCAAGTTTCAAGCCATGAACGGCTACCAATTCATCAATGCTTGACATCTGCCATATCAATATCCAAATCTTTTACCCGAATTTCACCGGTCCGCCGACTTCCTTTAAGGATATAAGAGTTGCTTTTTCATCATTCATATAGAATTATATCATCAAATCTACCATTTATAAGATTTTTATTATATTAACAATTAAATTTTGAATAATCAGAAATTTACAAACTCGCAGTACTTTAGGAACGGGGACGAAATAACTTCCTCAAGTAGGCGCATAGATTTGGGTCAAATTTGTTCGATCTCAAATCACAAAAGTTGATAGAATAGCAGGCTATTTTGATACTTTTGTGATTTGAGATCGGGCAAAGGTGGCCTGAAGTTGTGATGCATAGTTGGGGAAGTTATTTCGTCCCCGTTCCTTAGTCCTTTGAAAAAATTCTGACAGGATAACAGGATAAACAAGATTTTGTTTCAAGTAAACAAGCTTGGGCTAAGTCTCACTTTACTTTTTTAATCCTGAATATCCTGTTAATCCTGTACAAAATAATATTTAAAAGCGATAAAATGCAGATAGACGACAAGAAAGCAATATTCGGGTGGAGCATGTATGACTGGGCCAATTCGGCCTTTGCCACCACAATTATGGCCGGCTTTTTCCCGATTTTTTTTAAACAATACTGGAGTGCGGGTGTTGATGTCACGGTGAGTACAGCAAGATTGGGGATGGCAAATTCGATTGGCGGTATCTTTGTGGCTCTATTTGCACCTATACTTGGAGCTATTGCCGACAAGGGAACATCAAAAAAGAAATTTCTAATGTTCTTTGCCTATATGGGCGTGGTTATGACTTCGTCCCTGTATATAGTTTCAAAGGGCAACTGGCCGATAGCCGTTGTTTTGTATGTCTTTGCAACTGTCGGATTCTCGGGAGGAAACATTTTCTATGATTCATTAATAACCGGTATTGCCTCAAAAAAGAAAATGGATTTTGTTTCTGCGTTGGGATTTTCGCTGGGATATTTGGGCGGAGGTCTTCTTTTTGCTTTAAATGTATGGATGACCCTCAGGCCCGAAACATTTGGATTTGCTGATGCCGGAGAAGCTGTGAAATTTTCGTTCCTCTGCGTTGGTGCCTGGTGGGCGTTTTTCTCTATACCGCTCTTTATTTTTGTGAGAGAACCTGTGAGCAAAGATGCTGTATCCGGCGTTAATATGGTGAAAGCAGGCTTTGTCCAGTTAAAAGAGACTTTTCATCAGGCCCGTCGCCTGAAGCCCATATTTATGTTTCTTATGGCTTACTGGCTTTATATGGACGGGGTGGACACAATAGTACGTATGGCAGTAGATTATGGAATTTCAATCGGCTTTGAATCAAATGATTTAATCGTTGCATTGCTTATCACACAATTTGTCGGCTTCCCTTCTGCTATAGGATTCGGTTATCTTGGCGGCAAAATAGGCGCCAGGCGCTCAATCTTTATAGCAATTGGAGTTTATCTCTTTGTTTCCATATGGGCAGGTTTTATACAAAATAAGATTGAATTCTATATTCTTGCCATTATCATTGGTTTGGTGCAGGGCGGCATACAGGCATTAAGCCGCTCTTATTACGCCAAAATAATTCCTGTGGACAAATCAGCCGAGTACTTCGGCTTCTATAATATGCTTGGAAAATTCGCTGCGGTCATTGGTCCTGTTTTCATGGGATTGATCGGCCTCACGGTCAGACATATGGGATACAGCAGTGATATTTCATCAAGAGTCAGTATTATGTCTATTTCGCTCTTCTTTATTGCGGGCGGAACTTTATTATATTTTGTAGATGAAGAAAGAGGATAATGAAAAAATATAGTCTATTGAATAAGTTGTTGGGACTTTTAGCTAAAATTCTGCTCAGGCTTCGTTACAGCATCAAAATAAAAGGGCTGGATGATATAAAATCAAGGCGAAAAAGCGGCATTCTCTTTTTGCCGAATCATCCTGCATTGATAGATCCTGTCATTATACTTTCTATACTGCACAAGGATTTTGCACCGCAATCACTTGCTGTTGAATTCCGGCTAACTAATCCTCTGATTGCATGGATAAGCAAACGCTTTGGAGCAAGGTTGATCCCTGATATTCCTAGAACAGGACGTGCTGCTTCCGCAGTTATTAAAGAAGTGCTTTCGGAAAGTGTTGAACATATTCGAAGCGGTGGAAATTTCTTGCTCTACCCTGCGGGTCGCCTCAAAAGGAGTTGCAAGGAAAAAATCCGGGCAACCAGCGCAGTCAAACTAATTCTGGAACAGGTTCCGGATGTACATGTGGTTCTGGTACGTCAGAATGGCCTGTGGGGAAGCAGTTTTAGCTGGGCTTCAGGCAAGAATCCGGATGTTATGTTTAACCTTAAGCAAGGCCTGAAGTATCTTTTCCTTAACGGCTTATTTTTCATGCCGCGAAGGCCGGTACAGATTGAGTTTGTCGAACCAAAAAATTTTCCCCGCACAGCAGACCGGATTACCATGAACCGTTTTCTGGAGGATTTTTATAATGCCGATGCTTCCCGAAATACCTATGTCCCATATTTTTTCTATGAGAAGGGTGGTGTTAGGATATGCTCTGAGCCGGAGCATGTAAAGATCGACTGGAAGACCGATGCTGTGCCTGAAACCACACAGAAACTGGTTATTGAATTTCTATCGCAGTTTACGGGGCAAACGGACATAAAAAAAGATCATCATCTGGCATATGACCTTGGGCTGGACAGCCTTGCCGTTGCCGAGGTGATTGCATGGCTGGAAAAGGAATTCGGGTTTTCTCAGGTCGATGTTTATTCATTGAACACTGTCGGAGATGTAATGCTGGCAGCAATGGGCAAGGGAGTAATGTCTGATAATGTGCCATTGAAACATGCGAGTCAGGGGTGGCTCAGAGAACCTTCTTCAAACACTCAGTTAACCATAGCCGAAGGGAATACGATAACTGAGGTTTTTTTGAATCAGGCAAGGCGGAATCCTTCCAAACTTATCATCGCAGATCAGGTAAGCGGCGAAAAGACTTATCGCGATATTATTATTGCAATTATGGTGCTTAAGCCCCTGATAAAGGCTTTACCAGGCAGTCATATAGGGATTATGCTGCCGGCATCGGCAGGTGCTGCAACAGTTTATCTGGCCACCCTTTTTGCTGGCAAGATACCGGTTATGGTTAACTGGACAGTCGGTTCTCGCAATATGGTACATTCGCTTAATCTTATTGGAGTAAATAATGTATTGACCGCTAATGTACTTGTTGGCAGGCTTTCAATGCAGGGAATAAACTTGGACCAATTGAGCGATCGCTTTGTATTTCTTGAAGATCTTCGCAAAAAAATTTCGTATAAATCCAAAATATCAGCCTATTTAAGGAGCAGGCTAACCTGGTCGTCGTTAAAACATCCCAAAATGAATGATACCGCTGTAATATTGTTTACCAGCGGTTCAGAAGGCCTGCCTAAGGCTGTACCGCTTTCACACAAAAATATAATGACAAATATTCGGGACATCCCTTCAATGGTAACCATCAGGGAAAAGGATGTTTTAATTGGCATCCTGCCTCCATTCCATTCATTCGGCATTACAGCAACAATTGTACTTTCTTTATCTATGGGTATTCGTACAGTATATAATCCAAATCCTACCGAGGCATTGACTATTGCACGTTTAATAGAGGAATACAGGGTATCGCTAATGGTCGGCACTCCCACATTTTTAAATGGCATCGTGAAAGCATCGAGCAGCAAACAGCTTCAAACCTTACGCCTTGTCATCAGCGGTGCTGAAAAATGTCCGGCAGCAGTGTATGAGTCTATAAATGAACGCTGCCCAAATATAAAACTTCTCGAAGGCTATGGTGTAACTGAATGTTCGCCAATTGTATCTTTCAACATGGAAAATTCGCCAAAACCATATATGATCGGCAGGGTAATGCCATCGCTTGAACATACAATTATTAGTCTTGATACCGGTAAAGAAGTCGGCAGGAACAGAGCTGGGATGCTTCTGGTGCGCGGACCAAGCGTATTCAGCGGTTACCTGAACTATGACGGAGAACCTCCCTTTGTTGAGCATAAAGGCAAAGAATGGTACAAAACCGGCGACCTTATATCCGAAGATACTGAGGGAGTTTTAACCTTTTGCGGTCGCTTGAAACGTTTTGTTAAGCTGGGAGGTGAGATGATCTCACTGCCCGCTATAGAAGAGGTCTTAGTGCCACACTTTGCAGGTGATGACGATGAGGGCCCTGTAATCGCAGTTGAGGCAACACCCAGCGAGGAAAATCCGGAGCTGATATTATTTACGCTTAAGGATACAGATCGAGTATCGGTAAATTCCTTTCTTCGCGATGCAGGTCTCAGCGCTCTCCACAATATCAGGCATGTGATAAAATTGAATGAAATACCGGTTCTGGGCACAGGTAAAACCAATTATCTGGAGCTCAAAAAACGTTTAGATGCTTTGTAACTACCCAGGTTCACAGTTTCAGGGTTCACGGTTTAAGGTTGGAGAGCGATGAAAATTGAACGTTTTGAAGAGATCAAGGCAACCAACCGTTAACTGTTACGAGAATAAATTGTGGATAAAAACAGGTTAAAAACAATTAATTCCGGCTTTGTTTATTTTTTAAGATTAATGAGGTATGCTTTAAAAAGATTTGGTCGGGAGCATGCACCGGAAGCAGCTGCAAGTATGGCATTTTATACATTATTCTCGCTTTTCCCTGTTATTTTAATAGTGGTTGCGGCAAACAGCTTTTTATTAGAGAGCTTACATGTTCAGGAAAAAATACTAGAAACAATTCTCAAATTTTTTCCAGTCGCTTCCCACCAGATAATAAGTACTAATATGCAGCAAATCCTTCAGGCTCGCGGAGCAGTTGGAATTGTGGGTTTGATTGCATTGGTGTGGGCTGCAACCTGTGTTTTTACCACTCTTGTGCATAATTTGAACAGGGCCTGGATTGATGCACCGGCGCAAAATATTTTCAGGGCCCGGTTAACCGCCTTTTCAATAATACTTTTTTTTGTTGTGCTGCTACCATTATTTTTGATGGCAAAGGCGGCAATTCATCTTATAGTCAGTTGGAATGTACAATTGACAGGCAGCACTAACATTTCATATTTCAGGCCAATTCTTTCAAATATTATTATTTATATATTCATTTGTATGACCCTTATGATCCTTTACCGGTGGATACCAAAAACAAAAGTTAGATGGTCTGAGGCTTTTGGAGGAGCTTTTTTTGCTGTAATTGCTGAAGAAGCGGCTACGACTGCTTTTAGCTGGTTTCTCAGCAGCGGGCTGTCGAGATATAATTTGGTTTATGGATCGTTGGGAGCACTGATCTCTTTTATGACCTGGATTTATATCATTAATTTAATCGTGCTCTTTGGTGCGCATTTAAGCGCCGCAATTTCTCAACACAGACGTTTGTCTTGAGAAATCCGACCGATAAACGCAATGAAATTTCTGTTATCTGAAAGTTATAGGTGTAAGGTTAATATTGACACTTATATATTAGTTTAGATATAAATAAATATTAGCAGTCGGCCAGCGACATTATTTTTTTATTTTCTATTATATTAATAAATTAACCAGAAAAAGCTGATTAGGAGACAAAGATGGCAGATAAACATGATAAGGCATTTATTCTTTGGTTTGATGATATTTTAATCGAGGATGTTGCTCTGATTGGCGGTAAGAATGCCTCATTAGGCGAGATGTATCAGAAACTTACCTCTAAAGGCGTTGTTGTTCCTCATGGTTTCGCTATTACGTCTTATGCTTACAGGCATTTGATTAAAACAGCGGGAATTGAAAATGATGTAATAGATGCCCTGGCGGGGCTTGATACCCATGACATGAAAAATCTTCAGGAACGCGGCAAGAAGGTCAGAGGCATAATCAGAAATGCCGAGTTTCCGGATGACCTGAGGCAGGCCATTATTGAGGCCTATAAAAAAATGGAAGAGGAATATGGTTCAGATGTGGATGTGGCGGTTAGATCGTCTGCTACAGCGGAGGATTTGCCGGATGCCTCTTTTGCCGGTCAACAGGAAACTTTTCTTAATATCAGAGGGACGGATGCCCTTATTGAAAATTGCCGGAAATGTTTTGCAAGCCTGTTTACCAACCGCGCAATTTCCTATCGCCACGACAAGGGATTTGGCCAGTTTGACGTTTACCTTTCCATTGCTGTTCAGAAAATGGTTCGCAGTGATGCGGCTTCATCCGGGGTCATTTTTTCAATTGACACAGAGAGCGGTTTTGAGGATGCGGTTTTTATCACCGGGTCCTGGGGACTTGGCGAAAACGTGGTACTTGGCGTTGTTAATCCCGATGAATATTACGTCTTCAAGCCCACCCTTAAAGAAGGAAAGCGGCCAATTGTCAGCAAGAGGGTGGGAAGTAAAGAACTTAAAATGATTTATAGTTCAGATCCCAATGACGGAAAAACAGTCAAAAATATTGATACCACTGCCGAGGAACGGGGAAACTATATATTAAGCGATGACGAAATTATCCAACTGGCAAAATGGGCCTGTATTATCGAAGATCATTATCAAAAACCCATGGACATTGAATGGGCCAAGGACGGTGACGGCATTAACGTGGGGACAGGCGAACTTTATATTGTACAGGCAAGGCCGGAAACCGTGCATTCACAAAATTCATCAAAGAGAGTTCTTGAAACTTACGTGCTGAAGGAAAAAGGCAAAGTCGTTGCATCAGGACAGGCCGTTGGGTCTATGATAGGTCAGGGGGTAGCGCATATAATTGAGGATTCAGCCCATATTCACGAGTTCAAAAAAGGTGAAGTGCTGATTACCGACATGACCGATCCTGACTGGGAACCAATCATGAAAATAGCAAGCGCCATAGTTGCCAACCGCGGCGGAAGAACCTGCCATGCTGCAATAATTTCACGTGAACTGGGGATTCCATGTATAGTCGGCACTGTAAATGGTTCTGAAGTAATAAAAAATGGAAGTGAGGTGACTGTTTCATGTGCTGAAGGTGAAACAGGTAACATATATGAGGGGCTTTTGAAGTTTGTTATAGATAGACTGGATCTTGATACATTGCCTCCCACAAAGACAGCTATAATGATGAATGTTGGTATCCCCGAGAGGGCCTTTACTGAGTGTCAGATACCCAATGAGGGCGTAGGCCTGGCCAGGGAGGAATTTATTATTAATTCTCATATTGGTATTCATCCCCTGGCTCTTTATTATTTTGACGATCTAAAAGCAAAGGCCGATGCAGGTGATGACAAGATCGCAGAAATTGTAAAAGAAATTGAAGCTCTAACTACTGCTTACCCGGATGACAAGAAACAGTTCTTTATTGATAAATTAGCTGAAGGCGTTGGCCGTATTGGCGCAGGTTTTTATCCCAAGGATGTGATTGTACGATTATCAGATTTTAAAAGTAATGAGTATGCAAACCTGGTAGGCGGCACCCTGTATGAGCCGCATGAAAGCAATCCCATGATTGGCTGGCGTGGGGCCTCACGTTATTATGATGAGAAATATAAACCAGCCTTTGAACTTGAATGTAAAGCTTTGCTCAAGGCCAGAAATGATATGGGGCTTGCCAATATCAAATTGATGGTTCCTTTCTGTCGTACTCCTGAGGAAGGGCGTAAAGTAATAGAGGTTTTGAAGGAATTCGGGCTTGTCCAGGGCGAAAACGAGCTGGAAGTATATGTAATGTGCGAAATCCCAAGTAACGTAATTTCGGCCGAGGCTTTCAGCGATGTCTTTGACGGATTTTCTATTGGCTCTAATGATTTAACCCAGTTGACCTTGGGGCTGGACCGTGATTCAGATCTTGTGGCTCACATTTTTGATGAACGAAACCAAGCGGTTAAAGACATGGTACGTATGGTTATTGATGTGGCCAAGCGCCGCGGGAAGAAAATTGGTATTTGCGGCCAGGCTCCCAGTGATTTTCCTGAATTTGCCACTTTTCTTGTAGAGTGCGGAATTGATTCCATGAGTCTGATTCCTGATACTGTTATAAAGACAAGGTTAGCAGTAGCTGAAAAAGAAAGAGAGCTTGGCATTAAAGCCGATTAAGCAAAATTTCATAACTTATCGATAGGAGAACATCATGGCACTTTTGCTTGTTCGGCATGGCAAGAGCTTGCCCAAGGACAAAGACCCTGCCAAGGGACTTTCTGAAGAAGGAATTTCAGAAGTTGAGCATATTGCGGGGGTTGCAAAAAAATATGGGGTCAATGTTTCTCGTATCATGCATAGCGGGAAAAAGAGAGCACTCCAGACCGCAGAGATATTTGCATCAGCCCTGAAACCGGACGGCGGCATCCAGGAAATTGAAGGAATTAATCCTCTGGATGATGTAGCTGCTTTTGCCGATAAAATTGAAATCAGCGATAATTTAATGTTTGTCGGCCATTTACCCTTTATGCAAAGACTGACTTCCTACCTGATAACCGGATCCATCGAAAAACCTGTGTTCAAGTTCCAGAATGGCGGCATACTATGTATGGATAAAAATCTGGAAGTCGCCCAGGCATGGTTTATAAAATGGGCACTTATGCCCGAGATTTGATGAAAAATTTGTAACTACTCAGGTTCAAAGTTCCACGGTTCACGGTTAGAGAGCGATGAAGAGCACATATCGCCCAATGAATTCAAAGATATTTTTTTGACATCAAAATCCCTTACCTTACGTTTGATTCCAACTTTCTGTTCAGTTGAAACAAAATCTTGTTTATCCTGTTATCCTGTCAGAATTTTTTTCAAAGGAGGTTATTATGAAGATTGTAAAGCTATTATTAATATTGGTAACTTTGACGATGCTGAGCGGATGTGTCCTTACCAAACTTGTTTCAGTGCCGACACGAGTTGTTGGCGCTGTGGTTTCGATAGTTCCTGTTGTGGGAAATACCGCCCATGATGCAATTGATGAAGTTGCTGATATTATCGACGAAGTTCCTATATAATCAGTGGCTGGACGAAAACTCAAAACACCTGAAATGGTAGTCAGTTGGATGCTATTCTCCTCAAATCGAAAATTTTTAGCAGTTAGCCTTTAGCTAAGAGCTAACAGCTAATGGCTAATGGCTTTTTCACAAATCTTCACATCGGTAAATAAGCTGAAACTATTGCCGGCATTAAAAAAATACTTTTCCGATAGACACTAATTACATGCCTGAAAAAGATATTAGAGACAAAGCATACCTGAAGCATAAAGACATACTTGATCTGAACTTTATAAGAGTTCCTGGAATATATTATTACAGGAGGTATTATCGTGAAGGATTGCGTTCTCATATCATGGAGGTCTTGAAGCCCGGGGATGTTGAAAAAGAAACAAAAGGCATAATTAAAAATGGAATTAAGTTATATCCAAGAGCCGAGCCCTTAAAAATATTAAGGATATTCAGGACAAAATTTGGGAGCTTAAAAGATGCTGAGGAAGAGTTAAGAAGAGTTAAAATTATTGCAACATACCTGGCTCCTGATTATCTTGCCGGGCCTGAAGAATTCCTTGTTAATTATAGAAGAGGCGAAAAATGCGAAATCCTGCTGTGCGGGCTACAGGAGTATGTTAAAGGCGAACTCATTGAACCGTGGGGGCACTTTGATGATGATCATCTTATTTCGATTTTGGGCGACATGGGTGTTGATGATTCGGCAATGATAATCAGCCAATGGTCCCGCAAGATTCGAAAAAATGCTGAAACCTTTGTAAGCAAAATCAAGCAGATGATTATGGAGACAAATCATGTGCCTGATCTGGCAGGTGTCGGCAACCTTCTTCTCACGAAATCAGGAGATATCAAGTTGGTTGATATCAATAATATTTCCAGCGTCTCATTTGATGATCATACCATTAAACTTGATGACAGGGGATATCCTGTCTGTGATAAATCCATTGAAGCCTTGTTTCTCCTTGAACGCAAATTATCAGGAGGATCTTTACTCATAGATATCCCTCCTTACAAAATATTCCTTGATCCGGAAAGGATGAAAGAAGTCAAAGCAATAGAGAAAAAATTCCACGAATCAATGGAGGGCTCTATGTACTATTGGCCTTCTTATAATACAAATTAAAGCAGTTCGTGGAGTTTCTGGATAATGTCATCATATTTACTGTCACTGAAACAGAACTTAAGCGTACTGCATTTTTCACGCAGCTTTTTGATCTGATCAACAACATTGCCATTATCCATTACAACTTCATGGACAAGACTTGCCAGTAATTGAAAGCCTTTTTCTTCCATTCCAAAGCGGGTCATTTCAGACACACCCATCCTCAATGCCCCTGAAGCGGTAAACCCTTCTTCATCTGTACTTGCCTGATAGTTGCATATGATGTTGTTTTCTTCAAGCCGGTTTGCGATTTCCGGACCGCGGCTGTAGCCGACATGTACCAGCACCTGATGAGTTTCTGTAAAGTCAATTGCCGGCTCTCCTGCGACATCCAGGCCACAGTCTTTAAGCGCACGGGCAAATGTTTTGGCATTGGCTATAATATTTGACTGGTATTCGTCTTTGAAGTAATTCATCTCGTATGCAGACATCAGCAAACCAAGCAGAGTGCCCAGGTGATGGTTGGACACAGAACCGGGGAATGTTCTCCGAACAAGAGCTTCCCAGAGAGCATAGAGTTCTTCATGTTCTTTGAAATTTGTTCCAACAACACCGCGCTGTGTGCCAAAAAAGGTCTTATGTGTCGAGCCTGTAACTATGTCGGCACCTTCAGCAAAAGGTTGCTGAAAGTGAGGACCAATAAGCCCCAGAACATGTGCCATATCATACATTACCACAGACTTTATAGCCTGAGTATCCAGAAACTGACGAATTTCTGCGACAGGTTCTTTATGTATGACCATGCTTTTCCCGAAAATAATAAGTTCAGGCCGGTACTCATCAATTAGTTTCAGAGTCGCCGCTACGTCAATCTTGAATGGGTTTTCGGCCAGTACTGGAAAATTTACAACAGCAGGTTTTTCCGTACGGGGATCCCTTGCTACATAGTCCTTTAGCGCACCCATTGGCTGGGCGCTCAGATGTCCGCCCTTGCTGATGTGGTTATGCATTACCTGACGAATTCTGCGTGGTTCAGACTTGCGGTCAGCGCGGTTAATGAAGTCGATCATTGCGCTGAAAACAGCGGTATTTGCCATTTGACCGCTGATAAGACGTGCCTCTACATTATCGCATCCTAAAAATTTTCGCATTTCTTCTTCCAGCATTCGTTCGACTTTACATATAAAATCGGTTCCCTGGTAATAGAAGATATCAGCGTCGTAGAATGCAATAGACTTTTTGTGTTCCGCATAACGGAAGGCCGGGTCCATCACAGACAAAAGCCTGGCCATCGGCGAGATCGTCATCTCTGATGGAATCAGATTGATGCAGCTTTTCTGCCGCCAAAGAGTATTTTCCAGTGTTTTTTCAAGCAATCTGCTGACCCTGGATTGTGTATCTCCGGCAGGAAGCTCCTTTTCGGCCAATTGTTGATCAAATACTATGGGACGGGCGTAAGGAGGCGCTTCTGAACGCATGTGGTGCTTGACTACAACAGCATCAACGGCCTTACCTCGAATTTCTATTGTGAGTTTTTCGTCTTCAAGAATCTCGCTGTCTATGTATCCCAGACATATGGAACGTAACTGATGATGGTCGGTTTGCGAAGCTGACAGACCTTCACCCTCTACAGTCCAAAGCGGTACCATTGTGCCGCTTGTGATGTAACCTACATGTTTTTCGCCTTTGAAAACTTTTGCGCCCTCACGGGCAATACCCCGTCCTGTGACGGCGATTGGCTTAATCATACGCGGCAGGTCATTTATCAGCGAGTAGTCGCGCGAGACTATTTTTTTAATAGCAATGAACTGTTTAATTAGCTCAGAATAGCCTATATAATTACCCTTCAGCAAAGAAAAACTAACTGCAAACTTTGCAAGTGGGCAGGCTATTATAGGTATTTCCTTTCCATCGGGATCAATTCCAAGCTCATGACCATAGAGAGGCAAGCCGGCTTCCAGGCGGAGTGTATCTCTTGCGCCAAGACCTATGGGGGTTGCTCCTTTGGCAATGATTTGGTCCCACACCATCAAAGCATCTTCACGACTGATAAACAGCTCGAAACATAGTGGCTCACCAGTGTAGCCTGTACGGGCTATTTTCACTGTGGCTCCTGAAATATTCACAATGCTGACGGCATTTCTGATAGGCTCGGGAAGTTTGCCGGGCCCGATAATTTCTTCCATTATATATCGAGACATGGGTCCCTGAAGCGCAATCATGGCAATATCGCTGGTTTTGTCGATAAGCTCAACGTCTTGAAAGTTTTTAAGATGTGAATTCAGGTGTTCCCAGTCCTTTTCGAGATTAGCTGCATTGACTACCAGAAGATACTCTTCCTCTACAAAACGATATAGATAAGCATCGTCAACCGCTCCTCCATTTTCATTTGGAATAAGCGTGTACTGGGCGCCGGTTTCTCTGATATTGAGTGCTTCCGCATTATTAGTTAATACGTGTTGAAGAAATTTAAGCGCACCTGTTCCTTTGACGATAAAACGTCCCATATGGGATACGTCAAAAAGCCCTGCTTTCTTGCGTGTAGCCAGATGCTCTTCCAAAATTCCGGCAGGATAGAAAATCGGCATTTCCCAGCCGCTGAATTCCACTATCTTTGCACCAAGAGCGACATGTCTGTCATAGAAAATAGTTCGTTGAAGTCCGCTCATGAATTATCTCCTTTCATTTGATGTAACCTTAGGAACTGGGACGAAATAACTTCCCCAACTATGCATCACAGCTTCAGGCCACCTTTGCCCGATCTCAAATCACAAAAATATCAAAATAGCCCGCTATTCCATCAACTTTTGTGACTTGAGATCGAACAAATTTGACCCAAATCTATGCGCCTACTTGGGGAAGTTCTTTCGTCCCAGTTCCTTAGCCCGTTGAAAAAATCTGACAGGATAAACAAGATAATGAAATACAAAGAATTGACTAAAAAATCATAGGTATGAGTTTTGATGTTTTAATCCTGAATATCCTGTTAATCAAAGAAGTCTCTTTGAAAGACCTTGTTACCATTTGATAAGTTTAGACGAGATGGTTAGTATCAGCCTTGACCGGTTTCGTCAACTCAAGAAGAAAACCTCAAATCCTTCAAAAAATTATTGGCAAGATCGTGATTGCATATTAAGGTGGTTTGGCAAAACAGAAGGAAAGGCCAGTTTAACACCTCCCAATTATTCTGAAAAACAACCTTCAATACATCGTTACCAGTATCCAGAAGAAGAAAGTATTATGCCATACAAAAAGAACATATTAACATTGCTGTTAACAGTAGTAATTATTTTAGCATTTGGTGTGAATTCCCATGCTGGATTCCCGTGCGAAGAGTGCCACAGTAAACGCCCCGGGGCTGTGGCTATGCACAAGGCTGTCCAGGGATACGACTGTTTTATTTGTCATGTGCGCGGAGAAAAGCTAAGGCAAAAAGGAGGAATACCCAGGGAAAAGCATGAAACCTTCTTAAGACAGCGAACAACCGATGCGCGTTGTATCAAGTGCCACGACAGCAAAACGGTTGAAACCGCAAAAGATGTGCCCGAGGAAGAACCTAACAGGATGTCAGAAAATACTTACTGCCCCAAGTGTAGTATAACAGGTGACAAAGACTGGAAATTCTGCCCTAAATGCGGAGGGCCGATATTAGATCTGGAAAAAACAATGTATGAATCAGCCATCAAGCCTGATCAGGCTATCTGCCGCAAGTGCCATTTTATGGAAACCGATTTGCTGAAAACGCATAATGAAAAAATCAAAGAAGGCTTTAACCCCCAAGAAGGCTGCCTTGAATGCCACGAAGGGCACAAAGATTGTGCTGGCTGCCATAAATAGAGGGCTTTAGAGCTCCCGGTTTTGCGTACGTTCTGCACGGATGTCTTGGTTGACGGTTGATCTTTATCAACCAGTCAACCTTTGTATTGACAATGTGTTTATTTTGCAATACATTGTGTAATAAACATAGGGTCAGCTTTTTTAAATATTTTATAGGGCAATGGTTTGAATTATGAGTAAAAACACAAATATAAATATTAGAACAACCGAGGATATTAAAAAGAATGCAGGGATCATTCTAACTGGTCTCGGATTAAATATGTCTTCGGCTGTTAATCTTTTTTTGAAACAGGTTATCAATTACAGGGGTATTCCGTTTGATTTGCGACTGCCCAACAAGGAAACGCTGCAAGCTATGGATGACATTGAAAATAATCGCAATCTTGAGTCAGCAGATACCGTTGAAGAAATGTTCAAGAAGATTGATGTATGAGTTCCCGGAAACTGATATGGACAAAAAGATTCTCTAAGGATGTCAATCGAGCTAAGAAGCGTAACCAGAATTTAGAATCTCTTCAAAAAGTTGTTAAAATACTGCAATCAGGCAGCACCCTACCCCAGAAATATAAACCTCATCCTTTAAAAGGCAAATACTCAGGTTATGTCGAATGTCATATTGAACCTGATTGGTTGCTGATCTGGAAGGCAGATAGCAAAAACGTTTATCTAACACGGACCGGTACACAT
>JAJSZW010000053.1 GCA_030262895.1 Deltaproteobacteria bacterium
GCGGGCTGGGGGATCATATTCAATCTTACCCTTGCCGTGTTGGTGAGCGCCTTCACTCAGCCGAGCGAGAAGGAATTCGCCCGACGGTTCGAATTCCACAGATTCATAAGGCAACATGCCGGCGTTCCAAAAGCAAAACAGCACTTGAAGCCTATTGGCTGGATCGTCACCCTTTTGTGGTTTATGTTTGCCATCGGCCCCTTTGCCGTGATCGGAAACTCCATTTTCAGCAACCCGAATACGCCTGAAACGTGGTTTTTGGGCATGCCGTCCATATGGATCTGGCAGATTATCTGGTGGGCATTAGGCTGCTACATGATGTACTTTCTGGCTTTCAAGCTGGAGATGTCCACAAACATCAAAGGTGAAGTAGATGTGCTGGCCGAGGATATCGGGGACGTAAAGGTGCCTGAAGGAACTGGACCTGCACGAAAGTCGGTTTAAGGAAAAAGTAGCCGTTCACGGCTTGAAACTTGAAATTGGAAATTTGGAAAAACAGTACAAAAGCATGAAGGCCAAATTTCCAATTTCTATTTTCTAATTTCAACGTTCCGTGAACGCTTACAAATTACGTTAGAAGGAGGAAGTAAAAAGTTATGAAGAAATATAGTCTTATTGTACTGGTTTTTACGATTTTCTTTTCGTTAATGTCAATGACGGTGTCAGCCGAAACAGATGCTGAACGCTTGGACCGCCTGGAAGGGGAGATTAAGGAGCTGAGAGAGAAGCAAGCCACGACTGAAAATGTATTATCTAAAAATGTATTGTCCAAAGCTGAAAGCGTATGGTCCAAATACAACATGCGCCTTTATGGACGGATAAAATTCGATCTCAACTATGATACAGCAGAATTCAAGAAATATAATGATTTCATCGGTGTGGTTAAGGAAGATGCCTCAAATGATTCTGTAAATTTCAACCCGCGGGATACCCGTTTCGGGTTTGAGACAAGCCACACAGATGGGAACTGGACAGCTAAGGGCCGTTTTGAAATTGATTTTTACGGCACCAATTCCGGCAACAACCTGATCCCCCGCATGCGCCTCGGATATATAGATCTGGCAAACAATTCATCCGGCACAAGCCTTAGGGCTGGACAGGATTGGATCCCCGTGGCCCAGCAGAATCCTGCTACCATTGATTTCGGTATCCTGACCGCTGCCGGCAACCTGTGGTGGCGTGTGCCCCAGGTTACGCTTCGCCAAAAACTGGGCGACGTGGAACTCCTTTTATCCGCGATGAAGCACCGCCGTGAGGATACTGAAGATGAAGAGAGGATGCCCTGGTTTCTTGGCCGGGTCGCCTATAATTTCGGTGATGGTAACCTCGTTGCCCTGGGTGGTGGTTACCGGACCGGCGAATACATCTATGATGGTGGTGCTGGTGTTGGGACGGTACATACTGGTAAGGATATAGACCGGTGGCTGGCTGCATTAGAACTCAAGTTAAATTTAGGGCCTGTTCTGCTCAAGGCTGAAGGATTCTGGGGAGAAGCTTTGGGTAAAGACTTTCTCCGCTATGACATGGACGTAAACGATAGTGACCCGAATAATCCTAAAGAAATAGAAGCAATAGGTGGTTTTATCAGCCTGACCGCAAATGCTACCGATGATATCACCGTTTCCGCTGGATATGGTATCGACGATCCCAGGAATGATGACATGAAAACAATGAGGGGAAGCTTAGGTGACAGGCAGTTTACCAAGAATTCCATCGCGTTTCTAAATACCTGGTATAAAGTTACCAAAGGGGTAAAGGTCGGCGCGGAAATTATGTACGTGGAAACTGAGCGTTTTAATAGCACTGACGCGGGGCTCCGTTACACCCTGTCGACGTTTTACAACTTTTGATTTCGGTGAAGGTAATAGTTCACGGTTAACAGTTCACAGTTAACGGTTGATCAAAATATATCTGCCAGAGGCTCAGTCCAGCCAGCGGCAGGCAAGTGTGAGAACTTAAGTTTGTATTTCATGTGAGGTTACGGTGTTTGTTGAGATCAATATTAAACAATCTTCACTCGTTGCATAGTTCATTGAAAAAACTGTGAACTGTGAACTGTAAACCGACAACCGTGAACGCTTACTTGTGAAGGGTGAGGAGATGGAGCGAACCACTAACCTGATAATGAATATTTTGAGGGTTATCGCCCTGGCAGTAGTTGTATGCCTCAGCCCTGGATGCAACGAGCAAAACAGCCCGATAGACCAGCACGAAAAGGTTTATCGGGCTCTTTTGCTTGACGGCAATCGTCTTCTGGAAAAAAAGAAGTACCAAAAGGCGGCCGATCTTTTTACAGAGGCTGTTTCCATGGAGCCTGAAAAGGCTGAGGGCTATCTGACCCGTGGTATTGCTTATATCTGCCTGGAGCATTATAAGGAAGCTGTTGTCGATTTTACAAGGGCGATCCAAAAAGACAGGACACTCGCCATTGCGTATGCAAATCGAGGCATTGCATACGATCATTTGGGCAGACACAAAGAAGCCCTTTTTGACTACCAAAAGGCCTTATCCATTAACCCTGAGACAGGAAAAGGGCCGGGTTTCATGGAAAGGTTTCTTTATAATAAACCCAAGACCCCGGATTTGCGAGAAAGAGTTAAATTTTTGGAGGAAACACTGACAACAGAAAATGGTTGAAATTCCTTACAACAAAATTATTGAGTTTCTTCGCGGCATTGTCCCTTTTAATGAGCTTCCCCAGGAAGTTCTAAGCGGCCTTCCCCAAAAGATATCAATTGATTATTTCCCCAGAGAAAGCTTAATCCTTGAGCAGGATGGCTCTCCGTGTGATTATCTTTATATTATTCAGACCGGCGCAGTGGAAAAAACTGTTCGCAAGGATGATGTGGATATCCTCCTGGAATATAAAGCCGAGAACGATTTTTTCGGAAGCGCTTCTCTTATCAACAGGACAGGCCCTGCATTCAATGTCCGGGCATACGAAGATACTGTATGTTATTTACTTCCCAAGGAGACCTTTGATGAGCTGATGCAAAACCATGCAGGGTTTCACGAACATTTCGCCATCCGGTTGTCCAAGCTTGCGTACCGGCTGAAAAAGGCACGGACAGGTATTTTTGCGCCTCGCGGGGTATCGGACACAGTGGTTTTCCGATCAGACGACTACTTGTTCAATGTCACGGCCGGCGACCTGGTCAAACAGAAACCAATAACATGCTTACCTTATCAGGAAGCCTCCTTTGTGGCCAAATTAATGGCCCGCGAGGGAGTTGGTTCCGTTGTCGTGGTTGATGCCCGGAATTGCCCTCTGGGGATTGTTACCAAAAGCGACATGACAAATCGAATCCTTGCAACAGGAAAGACAGGATCTGAACCAATCAGAACGATCATGAGCGCACCTGTTTTTTCCGTTGCTCCAGAGGAACTATGTTTCAACGTCCTTTTTAAGATGGCGCGGTTTAATTGTCATCACATCTGTGTTGTTGAGGGAAAGTCGCTTTCAGGCATTATTTCGCAGCATGACCTGATCATGCTCCAGGGATCTAATCCTCTTGCTGTGATCAATGACATTGAAAAGCAGACAACCGTTCAAGGGGTTGCACTGCTAGTTAATGCCATGGACCGAATGGTCAAGAGACTTCTCAGCTCCGGTGCATCCTCAAAAGAGATCGCAGCCGTTGTTTCTGAGTGCAATGACCATTTGACACGAAAGATCATCGCCTTGACAGAAGAAGCTCTGCGTGAAGAAGGCATAGGGCCTCCTCCTGTTTCCTACTGCTGGCTTGCTCTGGGCAGTGAAGGCCGCAAAGAGCAAACACTGAGAACAGATCAGGATAATGCTATCATTTATTCTGATCCGGAGCCTGGCTCAGATCAGGATATCCACAAGTACTTTCTTCGTTTAGCTCAAGGTGTTGTTTCCAGCCTGAAAATCTGTGGTTTTCCATTATGCAAAGGAGGCATTATGGCCAGCAACCCACAATGGTGCCGGCCGGAAACAGTTTGGAGGCATTACTTTTCATCATGGATCAACGAAGCATCGCCTGAAGACCTGAGAAACTGTACAATTTTTTTCGATTTCCGCCCCCTTACAGGCGATGCTGTACTGGCCCAAAAACTCCGGACTTTTTTGAATCACAACATTGAAAAGAATAGAGCTTTTTTAAGACATCTTAGCACCAACGCCCTTTATAACGGACCGCCCCTCGGTTTTCTCAGGGCGCTTGTGGTTGAAAAGACCGGCGACTACAAGAATGAGCTCAATCTAAAAATGAGCGGACTGGTGCCTGTGGTCGATGCCATTCGTGTGCTCAGCTTAAGTGAGCAAATCAACGCTACCAGCACCTTGAATAGACTGGAAGCTATCACCCGCAAGAAACTGCTTTCCAAAGATATGGCAGAAGATATTAAGGAGGCGTTTAATTTCATTATGCTCCTCAAAATAAATCACCACATAATGCAAAAGGAGAAGGAAATAGAACCGAGTGATTATATCAACCCCAAAGCCCTGTCCAAACTTCAAAGAAAATCTCTTATCGAGGCATTTCATGTGATTAGAGACCTGCAAGGCGAATTAAGAGTGCGTTTTCCGGAAAGCATATAGTAAAATCATGTTAAACTTCCTCAAGACTAACAATCTGCGAAAGGTGTATGCCCGGCACACAGGCAGGGACGACATGCCCGAAGCCCTTCGCAAACAATTGGAAGTCAAAGAGGCATATCAGCCCGAGACACTCATTTCAAATAACCCCTTTGTTATCTTTGATACAGAAACAACCGGTCTCCACCTCGAAGAAGGTGACCGACTTCTTTCCCTCGGAGCAGTCAAGATGACAGGAGGCAGGATTCATCTGGGAGATGCCTTCTACGAGTTAATCGATCCGAAGGGCTCCATTTCGACCTCTTCCATCTTCATTCACGGCATTACGCCGGACATCGCAAGTGCCAGGCCGCACATTTCGGACATTCTTTTGAAGTTTTTGGCTTATATAGAGTGCGATGTAATAATAGCCCATCACGCTTCTTTTGATATGAAGTTTCTAAATCATGCCATGCGGAGTTGTTTTGGATTTTCTATTCAGAACCGTGTCATTGACACTGCCCTTGTCGCCGCCTGGATCCAGCGCATGGAGGAGGTAGAACTTATAGCTCCTGAAAGCTGTCATGATACACGCTTTGACGCCATAGCCGCACACTTCGGCATTACCGCCAATGATCGTCACACCGCCTTTGGCGACGCCCTGTCTGCGGCATTGCTTTTTCAACGTTTTATCAATATATTAAATAAAAACGGTGTAAAGACTCTGGGGCAACTTGTTAGAATCGCAGGAGTATCTATACAAGGAGGTTGAAAAATGAATACATCCGCTGCACCATTGGTGAGCAGCAAAGATTGTGCATTAGTTATAATTGATGTCCAGCAAAAACTGGTGCCTGTTATCGCAGAAGCCGGCAGAGTCATCGAAAATATAGTTAAGCTTATCAGGTTTTCTAAAATTCTTGGGTTTCCTGTTGTTCTCACTGAGCAGCAAAACCTCGGGGAAACCGTGACGGAAATACAAGGGGAAATACCGGACATCCAGCCGATCTCAAAGATAACATTTAGTTGTTTCGGAGCCGAAGAATTCGGTGAACATATACGCCGGCTCAATAGAAATACCCTTATTATTACTGGTCTTGAGGCACACATTTGTGTGGCGCAAACAGCTTTGCACGCAATATCCGACTACACAGTACATGTTGTAAGTGATGCTACATCATCTCGTTCTACTTATGATTGGGAGATTGCCTTAAACAGAATGCGGCATAATGGCATTACAATAACATCGACCGAGATGCTTATCTACGAATTGCTTGCAAGAGCCTGGACCCCTGAATTTAGAGAAGCGCTGCGACTGATAAAATAGACAGCCTATTGGCTGAAAATTTGTGAAGATTTGAACCATTTTCACGCTTTTGCAGCCAATTCATCAGTTGTAACAATTTAGCCTTTTGAAAAAGAATCTGACAGGATAACAGGATAAACAAGATTTGTAAGCGTTCACGGAACATTGAAATTAGAAATTAGAAATTTGGCCCTCATGCTTTTGTACTGTTCTTCCCAATTTCAAGTTTCAAGCCGTGAACGGCTACAATAATTTAAATCCTGAATATCTTGTAAATCCTGTCCAAAAAAATAATATTTAAAAGCGCTAAAGCGTTACAATTTAATAAACTTTGTAAGACGACAATTTGAAATGATTAAAAATACTTCGAGCAATAATGAGCTTTCTTTTTTAGCATGCAGTTATAGTGTATTTTTATGCATTATTTTCGGGGCCAATGCTGTTGCCATTAAAATCAGCCTTTTCGGACTGGGCGTTTTCACAACAGCCGGATTGCGTTTCACTATAGCTTCTATAGCTATTTGCCTGTGGGCAAAGGCAAGCGGACTTTCATTTAAGATCAGGGAAGGGCAGCTTTATCAGCTTTTTGTTATAGGGATGATTTTTACTGTTCAGTTATCCCTGTTTTATTTAGGGTTAAGTAAAACCAATGCTTCCAGAGGAACTCTGGTCGTTAATATTTTACCTTTTTTTGTTCTTTTTCTGGCTCATTTTTTTTTACCGGGAGATCGGATTACAATACGGAAAATAATAGGCATGGCTATAGGTTTTACAGGCGTTGCTTTTGTTTTTCTTGACAAAGAAAGTGTAACAGCAGGCTTTAGAAGCGGAGATCTCATTATTCTTGCAGTTGCCTTTTTATGGGCATGCAACATTGTTTATGTTAAAAGAATAATAGATAGTTTTGAAGCATTTCATATTGTACTCTATCCCATGATTTTTTCTGTCCCTTTCTTTTTTATTGGGGGTTTTCTGTGGGACACCAGTATGATAGCATATGTTGATTTAAAAATTCTGGGGTCTCTGTTATATCAAAGCCTTGTTACTGCTGCTTTTGGTTTTGTGGCCTGGAATAAGATGCTTCAGAAATATGGAGCTACAGCACTTCATTCTTTTGTTTTCATTATGCCCATAGCCGGAGTTATGCTGGGCGGGATAGTTCTTAATGAACCCATTACCTTTAATATCATAATAGCCTTGTTACTTGTTGTGTCAGGGATTCTAGTGATTAATTTTAAGCCAAAAAAACCGACGACTATATTTCCACTTGGCAGGGGAATATAATCAGAAATTTACAAACTCAAAAAAGTAAGTTTTACAGTTCCATTTCTCCACAGACAGGTAATTAAATTTGAAAAGTTCTGAAACTCACGCAACAAGTGATCCTAAAGAAAAAACAGCATTCAAACAATAACAAAAATGCCTTTATATATTGAAATTGATACATTATACCAAAGATGTACATGAGCGGCCGTTTTTTCTTAAGGCTCACTAATGCGTTCAAACAGTCAGCCCTTTTCAAATTTAATTACCTGTCTGTTCCGTAGTAAAAATGAGCATGTAAATTCTGATAATGGAAAAGGCACTTTTTACAAGGCCGTAAGCTTTAGGGAGTAAATTATGAGTATTTTAACGATATATTTTGATCAGGTTGATGTTCAGTTGAAAACAGGTATTGATATTGTTGATATAAGCCATGAACTTCAAGGACTGATTAAAAAATCCAAAATAATAAACGGGACATTAAATGCCACAGTTGTTGGATCAACCGGTTCTATAACCACAATTGAATTTGAGCCGGGAGTAGTGGAAGATTTAAGACAAGCTATTAACAGGATTGCTCCTCCTGATTTGGAATATGAGCATGAAAAAGCCTGGCATGATGGAAACGGCCATAGTCATGTTCAGGCCGCCTTGTTAGGTCCATCTATTGCATTGCCGGTCAGAAATGGCAGATTAACCACGGGCACATGGCAGCAGGTGGTTGTTATTAATCATGATAATAAAGATAGGAGAAGGAAAGTTGAGGTAACGATTATAGGTAGAGATCATTGAAACGTTCCCTTTTGAAAATAAGCTGGAGCTTCCACACTTTTTATAATGCTGCTCCCAGCTATTGCAACATATTGTCTTGACACTGAAATGATCGTGAATTATTTATGCACTGTGTAACTTGTGCCTGCCCGGTGGGTTTTGGAGATCGTACTGGGGTAATTTGTGGATTAAAAAGGGGGAAAACAAGATGAAGAAATTATTAATGGTGGTTGTTATTATTGGACTGGCGGTTTTTATGGCTTCATATGCCTTTTGCGGGGAGAAAAAAGAACCCGCTCCTGATTACGGATATGGTTACCATATGATGGGTCAAGGCTATGGTATGGGTAGCCATATGATGGGAGAAGGGATGCAGGGAAGGGGTATGTATAGACGTGGCCGAGCCTATAAACCAAGAGCCTTGCAGTCAATGAAGCCGGAACAGCGGGAGAAATGGCAGAAAATGCGGGCCGCTCATATGATGGATACCATGGATTTAAGAATGAAGCTGGCCGCAAAACGTGTTGAACTGAAAACATTATGGGCGCAGCCGGAAATGGATGAAGACAGGATCAAAAAACTGTCAAATGAGGTATCCGAACTTCAGGCCGGACTTTTAAAAATGCGCAACCAGCATCTTTTGCAGTGCCGCCAGAAATTCGGCGGTCAGGGCTGGGATTGCCCGGGCGGTTGGTAGCGAATTTAATCCATATCTCCCTTAATCAGTTCTTTTGCTATTGCTATATCATAAGCACTGTTTGGATTAAAGTCTTTGCCTTTATACATGTTTGCAGCCTGTTTGATTGCATCGTAAGGCACCCATTTGTGATCTGTCCAGAGATCAGGGTCGTCTGAATTCCAGAGCCTGAAATATATATTGCCTTCTGATCCACTCACATACATACGAACTTTTTTATTTTGAGGGAAAGGATGATAATATAGTCCCTTTTCGTCTTTCATTAATTTTGCTTCCTTAAATTTTAATATAAATTTAACAGAGAATAAAAAACTGCTTTCCTATACCACTGTCTTTTTATTGGGGCAATACTGAATTAACGAGTTTTTTACAATTCTTTTTCCTTTGGCCGTCTGTAGCAATTAACAAATAAGTGTAACTACTCAGGTGGATAGGCTGAAGGCTGAAGACCTTTAGGAAAAAGACTCATAGAAGCCAATATCTTCTTAAAGCGGCCGGAAATTTTGTCTTAAACATAGAGAATAACGCTCAGGAATCATTTGTTTCCTTCAGCCTTCAGCCTTCAGTCTAAACACCTGAGTAGTTACTTAAAATGTAATATTATAAGATAATACAAGTGCTGCTTTCTTTTTTTCCTGACCAGGACAAAGTCCAAGATTTATTCGTGAATTTTGCCGCAGATATTCAAAAAAATTCTTATCGGTATTGCGCTTGTATTTGTGGGCGCAGTTTACAGCGCTGTAGATGTTGCCGGAGTAAAAGCCAAGTTCAAAAAAGGTTATGATGCCGCCAAGAGCATCTAAATTATTGTCAAATGCCTCATAGGCAGCATAGATCATGGCAGTATTAAGAATAAATGCTATGGTTGCATCTTTATATCTTTCACAGTAAAGATGGCCTGCGCCGGGAATAATAGCGAGTATTCCCGCAGCCGTCGGACTTTTAGTCTTTAAGTCTTTTTTCTTACTCATCTCATGAGAAAGAGTTGCCAGTCGATATTTATCCCGGTTTTTTTTGCTGATTAGTCTAAAAGAATTTTCAGCCTCTTCCCATTGAGACGTCTCAAGATATATCCATCCACGCCTATAATATGCCTGATCAGCGATGTCTATATTTTCGGCTGTATCCGCCAAATCATTAAGTCGCCCAATTGCCTTGAGATATTCCTTTAGTTTAATAAAACACTCACTTGTCTTAAATCTAACTCCTGTCTTAAAATTGGTGGAAGGGAATTTGGTTAAAAGTTCGTTAAAGGCATCAGTTGCTTCCTGGAATTTTTTTCCGTTAAAATAAGACAGCCCAATTTTATACATTGCAAGTTCCTGCCTGTGATCATCGGGAAAAAAGTAGATAAACCGTTTGTACTCTCCGATAGCTCTGAAATATTCTCCAGTACGAAAGTAGTGCTCGGCAAATTGAATCTGTTTATCAGCATTGATTGTAATAACCGGCTCAGCAAAGGATGAAAGAGGGTAAAAAAAGCTATAAGAAATGATTATCAACAACATATAGATTACAATGCGCATTGGTGATAGTTTGCATCGGTTTTTTGCGTATCCATAGTAATTTTTTCTAATCATTTCATCCTTATTGTGCAAAGATAGAAAACTATTTTTCCTCATACCACCAAAAGTCATTATTCTTCACCGGGTCATAAAATCTGAAGCGGTCGTTAATCAAAATCATTGGGGTCTGTTTCATCTCATCAGCTTCATGGAAGAGGCGGTCACAGGTCATTAACCACCCTGCGATGAGACCATGTTTTTCAAAACATTCAATACTATATTGCGAGCAGGAGGGATACATTGGGCATCTGCTGCCATCAATGGGCGAGATATAATCTTTGTAAAATCCGACAAGGTGTTTGAGCGGATTTATGGTTGTTTTGTGGATTTGTGATGAAGTGCTTTTTGTGCTTTTTTCCCACGGGCCTTTAAACGGGTCATCGTTAGAAATAGAGAGCTCCACGAATCTGGGGAAAAGAGAAAATATAATTATAATTAATAAAATTCTTATTATTTTCATGTTACGATTTTGGTAATAACTCAGCCGCAAAGACACCAACCTGCCGGCAGGTGGGAAGATTTAAAATTCATCTCTCTTATTTGTGTCTTTGAGCCTTAGTGGCTAAACTGTTATTGTTTTATTTCTGAGAATTTTTATTCAGGAAATAGTTCTTCCTTTTGTTTACATATTCCGGATCAATCTTTAATGCAATTTTGTACCATTTCTTTGCCTCCGGATAGTTGTTCATCTTAAAATAAGTAGCGCCTAAATTACATACTGCTTTTATATAGACAGGGTCAAGCGCAATAGCTTTACGAAAACATTCTTCTGCCTGTTTATATTTTTCTGTTTGTAAGTAAATAACCCCAAGATTGTTGTAGCTTAAAGGATAATCCGGCGTGAGTTCTATTGCTTTCTTATAGTATTTAATGGCCTCCGGATAGTTCTTCATTTTATAATAGTAGAAGCCTATGGCATTAGAAATTTTTCCATTATGCGGATCACTGTGCAACTGATTAAGAAGGTGAAATATTTTTGTCTGGTAAGCCGATGAAAAGGGATTGGCCGAGTAAGCTGTTGATAGATTTAAGATAGTCAAAACAGAGAAAATAAATAAGAATCGATATAGAAATGAGCAGCGTTTGTTCATAATTGAAATAGTCTTAACGGAAAGTTCGGTTTTGGGTAGGTTGGATTGAGCGCAATCAGTTAGGTTGGGTTTCGTACCTCAACCCAACCTACTAAAATCAAGCATTTACCAGGATATGGTTTCAATGAGCAAAACCCAACAAATTATGCGATAGGGTTTTGTTCAGGCACGAATTAGGAAGTTAAAGGAGGTGATAGCAATCAGTTTTTCAGATCATTTTTTCAATGTCAGATTCCAAATCTTTGTGTCGCCTGTGGTCGTGACGATTTGTGGAAATTTGGCGATGCCCAAGACGCTTCTTGTCTCTTTAGGCATGTTTTCTTGTAAATAATCTTTAAGTTCACCCATTGTAACAATTCCATCAAACGCTCCTCCAAGACCGTCCGCTTTCCCCCTCAAACCATTGAGTAAACAATAGGTAAAAACGCCATTTGACCAGGCAGGATGTTCTACAGCCTCCTGTTCTGTACTTGCCCCTGTCATAAATATCCATCCCTTCGCAACCTGACTTTTTTTCTTAAGGCCATCAACATAGGGGTTTACTCTAATTCCACGTGACCCGCGAGTGGACAGCTTGCCTGCATGGCAAGTATCTGCGAGGACAACAACATTTCGTACACCGCGCTCTTTGAGACTTTCAACAACCCGATCCATACGATATCCGGTTGCCGGAATACTTGGAATGGTATCATAACATGCAAAATAGACATGTTCCATATTTGCCGGGTCTGGAATTCCATGTCCAGCCCAAAACAGAAGAATGAGGTCATTTGGCAAAGCTTCGCTTAACCATGACTCCAAGGCAATTTCTATATTTTGTTTTGTTGCTTCCGCATTCGTAAGCAACTTCGTCCGGCTCTTCAGCCAGCCGAATTCTCTTAATTGATCATGGAAAGCTTCAGCATCTGCATCAGCATATGATAGGGGGTTAATACCGGACGATTTATATTTAGAGATTCCAATCACTAATGCCCATCGGCGATTTATTTTATTGCCAATAGCTTTACTGTCAAAGGAGGCAGCAACAGGGAACTGGGATGTTTTTTTAACAGTTGAGTTTTTAGCGAATTTCGGTTTCTGCATCAAATAACCTGCATAAAGCGCTTTGTCGCGAAAGGCTCGTATTAGCTCATCAGCAGCGATGGTCATGGGTTGAGTAACCACAGCAGTATGCAGAGCCAGCATAGCCTCAAATTCAGATGTAACCGGCAGGCCCCTTCCTCTCACCTCAAGCTTGCGCAAGGGGTATGAGTTGCCTGCTGAATCAGAAATACGAAGAACGACATCAAAATTAGTAGAAAGCTTCTTAAGGTCAAGAAAACCCGACCCTGAGACCACTTCAATTCTTGTAACCTGCTCGTTAGTCGGTTGATTTACTACCGAAACAAAAACAAAATGTCTTTTAGCTTCATTTCTAAATGTATCAGCAAGGAATGCTCTAAAATCTTCTATATTATTGTTGAGGTCCGGGCTTGGAGGAATTGTATCAGGTATTACAATTTCTAAAGATTGCCGTTTATTTCTGCTGGAGGAGGAATAATCTAATATCCGATCAAATTTCAAGGCAAATGTACTTCGGGGCGTGTAACAGCCGGCAAGCCCGATAACAAACAAAGGGATAACTAACGGAACGATATGAATAAAAATCGATTTCCTAATATTATTTGTATTTAAATTTAGCATATTTTCATAATATTATTAATGGTTACTTGTTTTAACAAGCAGAGGAACCCAAAAATAATAAGATATTGCTTGGGTTCCTCTTACTTTATTCGAACAATTTTTTCAAATCGTTTATCCTATCGATAATTCCACCTATTTTATTATAACACTTCCAAATCGCTTATCCACTCGATCCTTGCTGATAGGTCCTTCGGGCCTGTAAGCAAGAGCACGACCAGTAACGACTATAGAAATTTTAGATGTAAATAAGCCCCCACTTATATTTTTTTCTATATTTGTTACATATAATGCATCAGCGCCTGACTTGCTTTTTATCGCCCGGTGAATAGCAATTTTCGCAAGTGGCCCGACTGACTGACTTATATCCTTTTGCTGGGGGGTTTGAGTTCCTGCTAAAGCTGCCATGGCAAAAGGAACTGTGGGCACTATGTGTGGTCTATCGCCTTCTATGTGCCATCTAAAAATTAGAATTTGGCCATAAATTTCGTAAGCCTCAGCCGTTACTTCCCCTAAATCCTCAACAGCATATTCGACAGGCCTAAGTGTTATCGCCCTAGTCTCGGCATTCACGCTACCATATCCCTTCATAAACGGATACTGCTGTTTAGATGAAATACCACACCCCATAAAAGATGCAGCTATCAATGCAACGAAACTCAACATGAAAATTCTTTTTAACATTTTCCATCCCTCCTTATTCTAAGTACTAAGTAACAAGTTAAATAGCTAAAAGAATTCTATTCGGTACCCTGCAATGCAACGCTTTATTCGTTGTCTGGCATGAAGCCAAGAATACAGCTATCTCCTCACGCCTATATATTTCAAACAAAGCTTAAACATAGTTTACTCTGCTCTATCACCCCCCTTCCCTTATATCCTAAGGTGTATCCGGTTATCAGAAAACAGACAAGTTTATGGTTCAGAGCTATCTAATTTGCAGAATTAATTTCATTTTCATAGAATTTGAACAGATAAATAAGATAAATAAGGTTTGAATGTCAAGAAAAATACATTTTCAAAGGATCTATAAAGATATGGCTTTTCTGAGAGCGGCTTTATGTAGTTCGCCCGCAAAATGAATAGGACTTTTAGGGGTTGGTTGTTTTTTCCAGGAAACTCGCGATGATTTCTTTGGCAACCTTAACAATCGTTCAATTTAGTACAAGTAAAGAACCATATCTTATTTTTCATTTCAAATACAGCCATTCGTGATTACGTTAACAGCTCTATTTTAGCCTATACAATATGCGGTGCTCTCTTTAGTTATTGACATACAGGCAGCTTTTTGCCATACTTACATTCATTCCAAACACCAACAAAAAGCAAATTCCTATCACTGAAGAAAGGTGCATAGTATGTCAAAAGGGCTGATTAAATGCGTATCGTGGTTTCTTGTTGTCGGGATGTTTGCATTGGGTATTGTACCCAGAGTTGATGCAGGGCTTTCACCTTCAGAGATAATCGTTTTTTCGCAGGCTGACAGGACTTCTCACCTCCAAAGCATTCAAAAGATTCTTGAGACAAAGATGGTATGTAAAAGGCTCCAACAACTCGGCTTTTCGCAGGATGACATTCAGGGGAGGTTAAGCAGGTTAGATGATAAACAGCTTCACAGGATCGCCTTAAAACTCGATGAAATCAGAGTTGGCGGCAACGGCTTCGAGGTTCTAGTGGTGATTCTTCTCATAGGAATATTAGTTGGAGTTTGGTTTTATGTTTCAGACAAGAGAATTATTATTCAAAGCAAGTAGCGCTCATCTTACCCAACATATATTTTCATCCAACTTACCGTGCCTGAAAACTTGAGCGGATTTATTGCGTGGGTTCGTGGATGCCTGCTCATGTTTCCCTTCGTCCTTCCCCTCCTTTTTTCATGCACAGGAACTCCTGACATCAAGGAATCCAGGGCATTTCAAATAATAGAAGGTGTGCCGTTTTATCCTCAGGAAGCATATCAGTGTGGCCCAGCCTCACTTGCATGTGTTTTGAATTATTGGCGGACAGGTGTTTCTCCTGAGGATGTTGCAGGCGAAATATATAGTGAATCAGCAAAGGGCACGCTTGATATTGATATGATTTTGTATGCGGAGAGAAAGGGTCTTAAAGCCAGGCAGTATAAGGGCAGTGCTGATGATATTAAGCGCAATATTGATTTGGGCTACCCATTGATAGTCCTGGTTGATTATGGTTTCTGGGTTTATCAGCAAAACCATTTTATGGTGGTTGTCGGTTACAACAAAAATGGAATCCTTGCAAATTCAGGAAGAGATCAACTCAAGTTCATACCTTTCAAAGTTTTTTTGAAGTCATGGAAAAGAACAAATTTCTGGACGATGCTGATAAGGCCCAAACAATGAGCTGCATGTCATATCTAAAGTGCCGGCTAACTCATATCTTGTTGCTTAGTTGTTGCTCATTGCTGTTTTCTTCTGGGCTGTTTGCTTCCGGCTGTGCCCTTCCAAGAATTATCGTGCTTGAAGATCCCCTGACATCTAAGGAACACTTAGAACTCGGGGTGGCTTATGAGAAAAAAGGTGAGTTTGACAGTGCAATAAAACAATACAGATTGGCAGCCAAGAAACTTTCTGTTGCTTATCTTTATCTCGGCAATGCACATTTTCAGAAAAATGAATTGCATGAGGCAGAAGAATCTTACAAAGAGGCAATCAAAAGGGACGCTCACAATGCTGATGCCTATAATAATTTGGCATGGCTTTACTACGTGAAGGGCAACAACCTCGATGAAGCGGAAAGGCTTGCCAAAAAGGCTCTCGAACTCAATCCTTCGAAAAAGAACATTTACGACGATACACTGGAGAAAATAAGAGAAGTCAAAAAGCCTTGAAACAGGCTTCGGAGGACAATCAAACCGGAAAAATCCTGTGGTGGATAAGCGCGGATATCGGCAAAATCCGTGTCTAAGGTTATCAAAGCACGTTTCTCTCTTCGGCAAACAATTGAAATGTAGCTGTCAGGGGCTCCATCAAGGTGTTCCTGAAACACAGTCAGTGCATCGTGTCCTTGTTCTGTGAGTAAACTTGCAACCTCAACAGGCAAATTTTCATCGATTTTGAATTTCATTTCCTTGCCTAAGCCGGCATACCTACAACTCGTTCTCGCGTAAGTTCGGCTGCATAAGCAATGGCAGCTTGCACAGACTCCCTGTTTAAGGATGGGTAGCTTGCAATTATCTCTTCATAAGAAAGCCCAGCCGCCAAATTATCCAGCACAACCGACACCATAATTCGGGTTTCCTTTATGCATGCTTTACCATGACATACTGACGGATCAACTATTATGTAATCTTGCCAAGTCATCATTTAGATACCTCCTAATCTTGAATTACTTCCATTAGTTTCGAACCAGATAACCAACGGCATATCCACAAAACTATTACGAGGTTGTAAATTTCTGGCTATAGAACAAATGCCTAAATTTCTTATAACCCTGCCCGACGGATGGCAGGCGGGCCTGAACAGTGAACTTTTGAACCTGTAAACGCTCACAAAAATAATTCAAGCCAACATTTATGTCAATGATTTTCATGGGATGTGTCGCATGGCTCTGCTGAGTGCTGCTTTGTGTAGTTCGCCGGCTAAGTGAACAGGACTTTTCCCATAGATCGGATCCCAACCTGAAGGGTCTGCTTTGCAAAAGAACTGAGTTTCCAGACCTATATATTCAAGAGCATCTTGTATGGACAGGTTTAAGATACGTGCAGAGGCCTTCCATGTGGCACCGCATGGAGCGCCCCGAAGTATCTTGATATCGGCAATCTTTCCACCGGATGTTTTGACTGAAAATTCCGGCATGCCGAATCTTTCTCCATAAAGGCCAAGGCAGACCTGCCTTGATAAACTGCATCATGTAGGAGGCGTAAGCACGCCTTTAATATGCGATTTTTTACCTGTTGCGACTATAGGAATCTTTTTCTTTACGCACATAACTGCAAGATCATGTGAAAGGTCGGGATGTGTAAGATAATCTAATACCAGGTCAGCTTTGATGTCAGGCGGCAGATATTTTATTGAATCGTCGATTACAATGGGTAGAGATTCGTCGATTGATATTATTTTCAGGTCAAAGAGGTTTTCTCCATATCTTATTATTCCCTGTATCTTGCTTTCTCCACTGCCGTTTTGCTGAAAGACTACTATTTTTTGGATTTCGCTTCTTAAGATATTTTGAGATGTTTTAATATGATTCATTAATCCATAACCAGTGGTTTTATTGACAAATTAATAGTAAGTTGTTTATAAAGAATAGAAAAAAAGATGGTATTGTGTCAACAAGGTTTATTACTGCTCTCAAAAAACCTTTGACTTTCAATAAATTTAAGTTCTAATTCTAAAAGATAAAAGAAGAAAATGATTTGCGTGAATTACTTGATTAAAAAATGCAATAGAGTTTCCTTGTCTGAGAATTGAGGTCTGGCGTTCAGTTGGTTCCATGAAAATAATTAAGATACCTTTGAATTTGTTGTCAACGAATCAGAGTATAAGTTTTCGTTGGAATAATATTTTAACTATAACGCTAAATAGAAAAGGAGATGACTATGTTTAAAAAAATCTTACTTGCTACAACCTCATCACCCACATGTAACGAAGCTTCAAATGTAGCTATTGAGCAGGCAAAAAAACATGGCTCCAAGCTTTATATCTTTCATGCTCTTGGATTTCCAACACGTGGGTTTGGCTCATTTATTGTGGATTTTAAGACAGGAGAGCATGAATATTATAGCCCGGAAACTATTGCCAAGGTTAAAGATAAGATAGAAAAAACTTATGCAGAACAATTAAAGGGGCTTGATGATTATGTGATTGAAACTATGGCGGGAGTCCCATATACTGAAATATTGAGACTTGCAAGAAAAGAAAATATAGACCTCATTGTTATGGGTCCCCATACAAAAGATGAGAAAGGGGCTATTCTTTACAGAAGCATATTGGGAAGCACTATGCAGGAGGTAACTTTGAGAGCCCGCTGCCCTGTTATGATTGTTAGTCGACCTGTGGCCAAAGAAAAATTGGATTTTAAAAATATTGTTTTTGGAACAGATTTTTCAAAGCAATGTGACGCAGCGTTTAAATTTGCATATGATTCGGCCAAAAAACTTGGATCAACTCTGTATCTTTTCCACGCGTTGGATATAACTCCTGGACTGGGTGCAGGAATTTTTGGCCAGAATGAGATAGACAAATGTCTTGATGGAATAAAAGACAGGATCAGGGAAACCTATACTACTAAAATGGAAGGTTTTGATAATTATAAAATTAAAACATGGGAAGGCATACCTTACATGGAAATTGTAAAATTTGCCAGGAGAAAAGAGGCAGATCTAATTGTTATGGCCCATCATTCAAAAGAAAAGGATCCGGAGAAAGCAATTATCGGAAGCACAATGGAACAGGTCGTAATACGTGCCGGTTGTCCAGTTGTCAGCGTAAATCGTTCTGCGAAATAAACACCTGATTTGAACAGGTCTTAAACTGCGCCCCCGCTTTGAAGGGGGCGCAGTCCTCTTTTTCTAAAACAGTCATTCCTGAACTTATTGCCTCCCTTATAAAAAACCTTATCTAATTAACCTGTTAAGGCTCATCAGATTTTAAGAGCTTGAAAAGACTTGACACAAATATAAATTGCAAATACAAAAGTTCCTCTTAAAACTTTTAAAAGAGTTAAACCTGAAAATTACAAAATGAAATTGTCAGCACCCGATTATATTTTAGCGATAAAGCCTTATTCTCCCGGCAAACCCCTTGAGGAGCTTGAGAGAGAATATGGTATCAGCGATTCTATCAAGCTTGCATCTAATGAAAATCCATTGGGGCCGTCTCCTTTGGCTGTAAAAGCTATCCAGGATGCGATAGGAAAGCTGAACCGTTATCCAGATGGAAGCGGGCATGATCTGGTAAGCAATATTGCTGAAAAGCTTGGCGTTGCAACTGGAAACATTGTTTTAGGAAACGGTTCTGATGAGATTATCGGTATGATTACACGCGCCTTGCTGTGTCCGGGCGATGAGGCAATAATGCCTTATCCATCATTTCTTATGTACAATATAATGGTATGCTGTGCCGGAGCAACACCAGTCCAGGTTCCATTAAAGTCACTTTGTGTTGATCTGGACGGAATCAGAGACAGGATTTCATCCAGAACGCGCATGATTTTTATATGCAATCCTAATAATCCTACTGGAACCGTTGTATCAAAAAAAGATTTTAAAGACTTTCTTCAAAGCATTCCTGATGGAGTTCTGATAGTAGTGGATGAAGCTTATATCGAGTTTGTGCGGGATAAAAGCTGTGATAGAAGTATTGATTACCTTGATTCCGGTGTTGCATTGGTTACACTTAGAACATTCTCAAAAGCTTATGGCCTGGCCGGCCTCAGAATAGGTTACGGTATTATGCCGCAAGAAATAGCGAGCCTGCTGAACAGAGTCAGGCAGCCTTTTAACGCAAATTCATTGGCACAGGTTGGCGCCGTCGCTGCGCTTGAAGATAAAGCTTTTCTGGAAAAAACCGTATCTCTTGTTCATGAAGGGCTTGATTTTTTATACGAATCCCTTGACAGGATGAATATTAAATATTTTCCGACACAGGCAAACTTTTTTTTAATAGACGTTGGTAAAAATGCTGATGAGGTTTTTGAAAAAATGCTCAGGCAGGGCGTTATTGTTCGTTCAATGACATCATATGGGTATCCTGACTATATAAGGATAAATGTCGGTCTCCATGAAGAAAATGTCCGTTTTTTAAATGCGCTTGAAAAAATAATTTAATGAAAAACCTTCTCATTACAATAGATGGCCCGGCAGGTGCCGGTAAAACAAGTGTAAGTCGCGAATTAGCTGATCGCCTTAATTACAAATATATTGACACAGGCGCACTTTACAGAGGTGTTGCACTTGAGGCAAGATTTGTAGGAGTAGGCCAGGATGATGATACAGGTCTTGAGAATTTATGCAGCACCCTTAATTTAAATTTTGTAAAGGATGAAAGAGGGTTGCGCCTTTTGTCTAATAATTCAGACATTACTGATCAAATCAGAACTCCTGAAATATCGATGATGGCGTCGGCAGTTTCAGCAAGGCCGGTGGTAAGAAAATATCTTTTGGATTTGCAAAGGAATATGGGCAGAGAAAAAGGAGTTGTATTCGAGGGGCGTGACATGGGAACTGTTGTGTTCCCAAATGCTGATAAAAAGTTTTATTTAGATGCATCGCAAAAAGTAAGGGCAATAAGGCGTTATAGGGAATTAGAATCAAAAACTTTCCAGACACTTGAGGACGTTGAAAGAGAAATCAGTCTTCGAGATGAGAATGACGGAAAAAGAGAAGTGGCGCCGATGAAACCGGCTGATGATGCGGTAATAGTAGATTCTACCGATCTTTCTGTTAATGATGTGGTTGAGATGATGCTATCCTATATTGGAATGGGTAAATAGTGCCTGAACGAAAACTGCTAATTTTCCCAATTTCTGCGTCAGGCTTAAATTTTAATCCTCAAAAGACTCAATGTATTCCTGCGGTTAAAATTTGCGCCTTCCTTGAACTTGAAAAAATTTTCTAGTTTTCGTTCGGGCACTAAATAGAAAATGATTTAATGAAATTAATCGTTGTTTTTTGATAGTTAGTTTGTTATAAATAAAAAGTTATGCTATTTTTTAAATAGCAGTATTATAATATTGGTCAAGGGGGTATTTTGTTTCATGAATAATTCTTTAAAAAACGATTCAGCCGAACATCATCCTGGCGAGGAGGATTTGTCAGTGGCGGCGGTTGGACAACAAAACGAAGAAGAGGTTGATTTAGATAAAGCTGCTACTGATAATACATCGGAAGATGTTCAGGATGCTGGTGCCGGCATGGAAAATTTGATGGATATGTATGAAGAAAGCTTCAAGCGTTTTGCTGAAGGTGAAGTTGTTACCGGCAGAATAATATCAGTTGATAAGGATTATGTTCTCGTTGATATAGGATACAAATCAGAAGGGCAGATACGCATTAATGAATTCAAAGATGAAAAGGGTGAGATACACGTCAACATGGGTGACGATGTAGAAGTAATGGTTGAATTCTGGGATGAAGATGAAGAGCGTGTCGTCCTCTCCAAAGAAAAGGCAGTCAAGGTTAAGGTTTGGGAAGAAATAAAGAAGACTTATGATGAAGATGGAACAGTAGAAGGCGTTATTTTAACTCGTGTAAAAGGCGGTTTTTCAGTTGATATAGGGGTTCAGGCATTTTTACCTGGTTCACAGGCGGATTTGAGGCCTATTCGCAACCTTGACGATTTGGTCGGCAAGAAATTAGAATTTAAAATGTTAAAGTATAACAGAAAGCGAAGTAATATAGTTTTATCAAGGCGGGCCATTCTTGAGCAGGAGCGTGAGGCTAAAAGGGCTTCAACCTTGGAAGCTATTCATGAAGATAAAGTTGTTGAGGGAGTAGTAAAAAATATTACCGAATATGGTGTATTTGTTGATCTGGGCGGTGTGGACGGTCTTCTTCATATAACAGATATTTCATGGGGGCGTGTTAAACATCCATCTGAACTTTTTTCGGTTGGTGATAAGATAACCGTAAAGATTCTCAGCCTTGATATGGAGAGGGAAAGAGTATCTTTGGGCATGAAACAACTTGTCGAGGACCCCTGGCTGGCTGCTGCAGAAAAGTATTCACTGAGTTCACGTATAACCGGGAAGGTTGTAAGCCTGACGGATTACGGAGCATTTGTTGAACTGGAAGAGGGTATCGAAGGTCTGATTCACGTTTCTGAAATGTCATGGACCAGAAAGATTCGCCATCCCTCCAAAGTTGTTTCTATTGGAGATATGGTTGATGCAGTTGTTCTGGATATTAAACCGGAAAACAGGCGTATCTCTCTTGGAATGAAGCAGGTCGTTCCAAATCCATGGGATGTAATCAGTGAGAAATATCCAACCGGTACAACCATTGAAGGCAAAATCAAGAATATAACGGATTTTGGGCTTTTTATTGGTATTGATGAGGGAATAGACGGTCTTGTACATATATCGGATATTTCCTGGACAAAGCGTATTAAACACCCATCTGAAATATACAAGAAAGGCGATGTGATTCAGGCTATAGTTCTTGATATCGAAAAGGAGAATGAAAGATTTTCTCTGGGTATTAAACAACTGCAAACCGATCCCTGGAAAACTGTAGCAGAACGGTATGTGGTCGGCAAGGAGATAGCAGGCACAATTACTAATATTACCGATTTTGGAATTTTTGTTGAACTTGAAGAAGGAATTGAAGGCCTTGTTCATGTATCTGAAATCAGTAAGGAAAAAATAAAAACTCCGGTCGGCAAGTTTAATGTAGGCGATGTTATAACTGCCAGGGTCATGAATATAAATAGTGAAGAAAGAAGAATAGGCCTTTCAGTCAAACGGCTTGAGGTTGATGATAAGGAGAGCCTGTTAAGCGAATATGTAAATAACGCGAGGCCTGCAACTTCAACTTTTGGAGAAATCTTGCGTGAGAATCTTCAAGAAAAGTTGAACGGGAAGTAAAATTTAACGGTTAACGGTTCACAATTTACGGTAAACACCCCATTAACCTCACATGAAATATAACCTAAAATTGAGTTTTCACACTTGCCTGTCGCAGGCAGGACTGGAGCCTTTGGCTGATATATTTTGATCAGCCGTTAACTGTAAACTGTTAACCGTGAACCGTTACTTTAAAAATATACTATGTTTTCCCGCAGACACCCATATCTTTTTTTTATCCTGATATTTACATCTGTAACATCTGTTGCAATTATTGGATTATCTCTGCTTTTTATTTTTAGTACAAGAGATGCGGATTTTGAATTTGGAGAAAAAGTCGGTGTTATAGAGATAATCGGCGGTATAGTGGATTCAAAAGATACAATTCATAACCTTAAGCGCTTCCGTGAGGATGATTCCGTCAAGGCCATAGTTGTTAGAATTGATTCGCCCGGTGGCGGAGTGGGGCCTTCACAGGAAATTTTCAGGGAGATAAGAAAGACTTCTGAAAGCAAAAAGGTTATAGCTTCTCTAGGTGGCGTGGCTGCTTCCGGAGGTTATTATATCGCCGCCGGCGCAGACGGCATTGTTGCAAATCCAGGCACCATAACCGGCAGCATAGGTGTCATTATGGGATATTCAAATTTTCAGGAGCTTCTTGAAAAAATCGGCCTGGTTCCCATTGTTATCAAAAGCGGTGAGTACAAGGATATAGGATCCCCGGTCAGAGAGATGACCAAAAAGGAAGAAGAAATTCTGCGTAATCTTGCGAATCAAATTCACAGACAATTCATTAAGGCCATTGCCGAAGGAAGAGGGATAGAACAGTCAAAAGTAGACAAATTTGCTGATGGACGGATATTTTCAGGAGAAGAGGCAAAAAAACTAGGCCT